>JAUSKU010000024.1 GCA_030646755.1 Deltaproteobacteria bacterium | reverse complement strand
CGCCTTTATGTAAACATAGAGAGGTAACCAGCGAGAGAAACAATCACCGTATAGAAGAAAATCCTAATCTATCTTTTTAAAAACTCGGTAGGGAGTTAAGGGAGAGGACTGTATATAGGCAATGTCTATTTTTGGGAGGATTAGTTCCCCTGGACAAATAGTAATCTCAATTATATACTGTCTTCCGATTTTTCTCTTGAAATCTGGACAAAAAGCGATTAGATTAACCCATTAAAATATTTTATTAACTTTAAGGAGGCAGTCTTGGAAGGAATAGCTAATGCGATGGGTGTGGGTGGGGCGGCACAAGGGGGGGGAGTGGGGGCATTTGCCGGTTTCATACCACTTATAATCATATTTGCCATATTTTATTTTCTGCTTATAAGGCCGCAGCAGAAGCAGCTTAAGACCCATAAGGAGATGCTGGGCTCCTTGAAGATAGGTGATAACGTGGTTACATCAGGCGGTCTCCACGGGAAGATCACGGGGACGACAGAGACTATTGTAACCCTGGAAATAGCCAAGGATGTGAAGGTCAAGGTTGAGAAGAGTGGCATATCAGAGGTAAGGAAGGACTAATGTAGGGGCAGGGCTTGCCCCTGTCCGGATAGGGCACCCGCAAGGTATGCCCCTACAAAAATATTAATTAAAGGAGACATTAATGGGTAAGAGCATCAAATGGAGGGTATCGCTGATAATATTCTTTTCCCTCCTATCAATAATCTTTCTGACGCCTACGCTGGTCGGGTCGCTCCCTGGGTGGTGGAAGGGTGTACTGCCGCAGGAAAAGCTCCGCCTTGGTCTGGACCTCCAGGGAGGTATGCACCTTGTCCTGGCTGTGGAGACTGAAAAGGCTGTAGAAAGCACTCTGGAAAGATATGCCGGTGATATAAAGGATGCCCTCAAAAAAAAGGAGATACCCTTTATCACCGTCGAGAGGAGTGGCAGCAGGGCAGTGTCTCTCAAGGTACCGACTTCACAGACTGCTGAGTCTGCCTCAAATATCCTGAAAAACGACTTCTCATACCTTGATGCCTCGTCTCCCATCGGTTCAGAGGGAAATATAGAGATAACCGTCGGCATCACCCAGAAAGAGGTGGATGCTATAGAGGACTTTGCTGTGAGGCAGGGGGTGGAAACCCTTAGAAACAGGATAGACCAGTTCGGCGTTTCGGAGCCGGTCATCATAAGGCAGGGAAGGTACGACATTGTCGTGCAACTGCCTGGTGTGAAGGACCCAAAGAGGGCTCTGGAACTGATAGGGAAGACTGCCCTCCTCGAGTTCAAGCTTGTAGATGAAGCAGCTTCAGTAGATGAGGCCTTGAAGGGCAACATACCGGAGGGCTCTGAAATCCTCTACGAAAAGATTGTGGATAAAGAGACAGGGAGGGTCAGTACCACTCCACTTGTGATTAAAAAGAGGGCTGTCCTTACAGGGGACGTCATTTCCGATGCCAGGGTTGCAATAGATAGCCAGTTCAACAAGCCGTATGTCTCCATTACCTTCGATTCAAGAGGGTCAAGGATGTTTGACCAGATAACCGCCGAAAACGTAAAAAAGAGGATGGCGATAGTTCTGGACGGCACAGTCTATTCGGCGCCTGTGATCCAGGAGAGGATAAGCGGCGGCAGGGCACAGATATCCGGCACATATTCGATGGAAGAGGCAACCGACCTGGCCATTGCACTCAGGGCAGGGGCGCTTCCTGCACCGGTTAAGATCCTTCAGAACCTGACCGTAGGCCCGACACTTGGGCAGGATTCCATTGAGAAGGGTATAAAGGCCGCACTTCTGGGTGCAATCCTGGTAGTTATCTTCATGGTCGTATATTACAGGTTCTCCGGGGTCATCGCAGACTTCGCTCTCCTTCTTAATATATTATACCTTATGGGGGCGCTGGCGGTCCTTGGGGCCACGCTGACCCTCCCTGGTATAGCTGGCATAATCCTTACCATCGGTATGGCGGTGGATTCCAACGTCCTGATCCTTGAAAGGATACGGGAGGAATTAAGGCTTGGAAAGACGGTCAGGTCGGCGATAGATGCCGGTTACGACAAGGCCTTCTCTACGGTCATGGATTCTCACATAACAACTCTTATCACGGCTGTTGTCCTCTTCCAGTTCGGTACAGGCCCGATAAAAGGTTTTGCGGTTTCCTTGAGCCTTGGGGTGCTGATAAACCTGTTTACTGCCATTATAGGGACTAAGGTTGTTTATGACTACATGATCAAGAGAGGATCGCTTAAGACGCTGAAACTTTAAATACCGGTGGCCGGTGATCGGTGATCGATGGTCAGTTAATTTCTGACCCCTGACCCCTGACTCTGACCCCTGATTTTCTGGAGGTTATAAATGGAGTTAATTGGAAAGACGAATATAGATTTTACAGGTAAGAGGAATTATGCCTTTGCATTCTCCGGGGTGTTATGTCTTTTAGGGATTGTGGCCATAGTCATGATAGGCCTGGGAAAGGCCAATATGGGTGTGGACTTCGCAGGCGGGACATCGGTTCAGCTCAAGTTTGAGGGGCCTGTGGTGATAGATCAGGCCAGGAAGACCCTTGAAAGCAATGGTCTTCAGGCTGATCTTCAGCAGTTTGCAGAGGGGAACAAGCTCCTGATAAGGGTCAAGAAGTCTGATATTCCATTGGGAAAGGTGGCTGACAGAGTCGTAGAGGTTTTCACCAAGGAGTTTTCGGCCAATAAGTTTGTGGTTGAGAGCAGCACAGAGATAGGGCCTACAGTGGGGAAGTCCCTCCAACAGGATGCCCTCGTTGCGGTAATCATATCAATGCTCGCAATAGTCATATACATTGCATGGAGGTTTGAGTTCAAGTTCGGCGTAGCTGCTACCATCGCCACCTTCCATGACGTACTTGCTGTCCTCGGCGTGCTTTTTATCCTCAACACGGAGATAACCCTCCTTATTATTACGGCGCTCCTTACCATTGCAGGGTATTCCCTGACCGATACGGTGGTTATCTTTGACAGGATAAGGGAGAATCTGAGATCAAAGGCAAAGGGAGCACTGGAAGCTACAATAAACAGGAGCGTAAACGAGGTGCTTTCAAGGAGCATAATAACAGTCCTGACCATGTTCATAGCATCTGCATCGATATTCTTCTTTGGCGGGGAGGTGCTCCATGACTTTTCCCTTGCCCTCCTTATCGGACTGGTTGTAGGCTCATATTCATCTATCTATGTTGCAAGTCCTATACTTATTGTCTGGAAGACTAAGGGTGGAAAGTTGATTAAATAATGGCTTCTCCGAGGCTTTATAAAATGGGAAAGAGGTGGAAGGTCAGAGAGCCTGATCCGGTTCTTCAGAAGGCCCTTGCCGCTTCCCTTAACATATCTCCCCTTACGAGCCAGATCCTTATTAACCGCGGAATATCCGACCTTGATCAGGCAGGAAGATTCCTTTCCTCAACACTTTCCGACCTCCGCTCCCCCCTTGACATGAAAGGCATGAAAGAGGGGGTTGAGAGGATCGTTAAGGCCCTCCACAAAAAAGAGAAGATAGCAATATTCGGCGATTATGATGTGGACGGGATAACCGCCACATCGATACTTCTGCTCTTTTTAACTGCGGTAGGCGGCGATGTCATATATTACATCCCTGAAAGACTCAAGGAGGGATATGGCCTTAACCCTGACGCCATAAAGAAGCTGTCCGAAAAAGGTGTTACCCTCCTTATTACAGTCGACTGCGGGATATCAAACAATAACGAAGTAAGGCTGGCAAGAGAATTGGGCATGGACGTCATCATCACAGACCATCACGAGGTCCCTGATGATATCCCGCCTGCTTATGCCGTTATCAACCCGAAGCAACCAGGTTGCCCCTTCCCGTTTAAGCATCTGGCAGGGGTAGGGGTTGCATTTAACATGATAATATCCTTAAGGGCCGCGTTGAGGGATGAAGGGTTCCGGAAGGGGAGGGAGCTCCCAAACCTCAAGGAGTACCTTGATCTTGTTGCGTTAGGAACCATAGCAGACGTAGTCCCGCTGGTTGATGAAAACAGGATCTTCGTGAAGTACGGACTTTCGGAACTGGCCAATTCAAATAAGCCCGGAATAATCGCCCTCAAGGAGGTCAGCGGACTTAAGGACAACGTTATAAGCACCGACATCGTTGGTTACAGGCTTGCCCCTAGGATCAATGCCGCAGGAAGGGTAGGGAAGGGAGAGGATGGAGTAAGACTTCTCACTTCCACGAATTATGCTGAGGCCATGGATATAGCCAAACTACTGGATGAGGGGAATAAGGAGAGACAGGGACTGGAAGAGGTGATACTGACGGAGGCCAGGGATATGATAGAATCCCAGCCGTCCATGAAAGGTAGACGGTCAATAGTTCTTGCCTCGGAGGGATGGCATCCAGGTGTGATCGGCATTGTGGCATCGAGGATAGCAGAGATGTATTACAGGCCTACGGTTCTAATAGCCGTAAGGGAAGGCATCGGCAAGGGCTCGGCAAGAAGCATCCATTCGTTCAGTCTTTATGATGGGCTAAAAGAGTGTTCAGTCCTCCTTGAGACCTTCGGCGGGCATGAATATGCGGCAGGTCTTTCCTTGAAGGCAGAGAACATAGAGCGATTCAGGGAGGAATTTGAACTGGTGGCATCGAAGACCTTGTCCGACAAAGACATGATCCCGGAGTTGGAGATAGACGCCATCATGGAGCTTAAGGAGATAACAGAAAAGGTGATAAGCGAGCTTGAAAGCCTCGCACCATTTGGTAAGGATAACTCCGAGCCCCTCCTTTGTTCTACCGGTGTTGGCGTTGCGGAGTGCCGGGTTATAGGAAATAACCATCTTAAACTGAAAGTCAGGCAGGACAAAACGGTGAGGGATGCCATAGGGTTCGGGATGGGGAACCTGGATATTTATAACGGCATAAGTATGGATACCGCCTATATCCCTCAGATAAACCTGTGGAACGGGGGGAAGAGCATCCAGTTAAAGCTCAAGGACATTAAAATATGCGAGTAATACCTCTTGCGCCAATGCTGAAAATAGATTAAAATCCTTCCGGTACAATAAGATAAGGAGTAATAGGATGACCATGCAGGCGGAAGAAATCAAGAAGATATACGGCGGTTATTCGGGCGCCTATGACTTTATATTCAAGGGGTTTTTCTATCCAAGGATAAAACACGCGATAGAGACCATGCATATAAAGCCTGGCGACAGGATACTGGATGTCGGAGTGGGAACGGGTCTGTCTTTGCCGCTCTTCCCGTCCTACTGCATCGTTACAGGGATAGACCTTTCATCCGCCATGCTGAAGGAGGCGCACAAGAAGATTGAAAGCAACGGCCTCAAGCATGTTACTCTTTTGGAAATGGATGCCCAAAACCTGGCCTTTGAAGACGATTCCTTCGATCACGTCATCTCGACCCATGTTGTCAGTGTTGTTCCTGACCCTGTAAAAGCCATTGCCGAGATGAAGAGGGTCTGTAAGAGGAACGGGAACATCATTCTCGTGAACCACTTCCAGAGCTCCAACAAGGTCATAGCAAAGTTTGACACGTTGATCTCCCCCTTTACTAAGAAGGTGGGCTGGAGAACTGATCTGTCTCTCGAAAGGTTGATCAAGGATACCAACCTGGATGTCAGGTCCCAGTACAAGATGAATAAGATAGACCTCTGGAAGGTGGTATGTGCTATTAACAATAAGGGGAACGGAGTCAGTGGATAGAGTTCTTATAAGTTGGTTACCTGGTTGATATGAGAGGGTGGGCTGATTGCCCACCCTTTTTTTGTGTTTTTTCAAAAAACTCCTTATGGGGTTTGAAAAGGGTGTCTTAAAGAACCTTGCGGAGGAGTTCGGATTGCCGAATAATCAGAACAGCTACAGGGAACAATCTCTTAAGATTCACGGACTCATATGCGCAAAGTGCGCCAGGGAGTTCACATACAAAAACCGGCAACTGCTGACTGTCCATCACAAGGACGGAAATCCCCGGAACAATCCCCCGGACGGCTCCAACTGGGAAAACCTGTGCGTTTACTGCCACGAGGATGAACACAGCAGGGGGCTGCTTGGTGACTATTTAAAAACGTAACCCCTCTCTTCCCGACCATAAAAAATGGCGCCCGCAAGGGGCGCCCCTACATTAACAGAACAAATTGCCGTTACTTCTTCGGTGCGTGTATGCACAAACTGTGAAGGTCTTCAGCCGCCTCCATTACTGCCTCTGAAAGGGTAGGGTGGGAGTGGATCGTCTCGCCAAGCTCCTTGGTCGTCATTCCCTTCTGCATGGCTACAGCCGCTTCATGAATTATATCTGTAGCATGGGCCCCTATTATGTGACAACCCAGGATCTTGTCGGTCTTTGCATCTGAGATTATCTTTACCATCCCGGCGATCTCACCCATTGCCTGGGCCTTGCCGAGAGTCCTGAAGTTGAAGCGCCCTATCTTTATCTCAATCCCCTTTTCCTTTGCCCAATGCTCGCGAAGCCCCACACTTCCTATCTCAGGCATGGTGAATATCCCGGCTGGGACCACGTCGTAATTCATCACCCTTTCGTGTCCCATGATGTTTTCAATAGCCACAAGTCCTTGCGTTGACGCCACATGGGCAAGCATGATCTTTCCTGTCACGTCCCCTATGGCATAGATGCCGGGGACGCTGGTCTCCATCTTCTCATTGACCGTTATCTCCCCCCTCTTCCCCTGGGCTACTCCGACCTTTTCCAGTCCCATGTTCTCGTTATTCAACGCCCTTCCTATGGACACGAGACAAATCTCTGCTGTTATTGCCCTGCCGTCCTCCAGGGTAGCTGTTACACTCCCATCAACCTTTTCGACCTTTGTTATCTTTGCGGAAGTAATCATCTTTATCTTCTTTTTCTTCAGTTCCCTTTCCAGGGTTGATGCTATCTCCGGGTCCTCTGTGGCGACGGCCCTGTCCATCATCTCCACCATTGTTACTTCTGAACCAAGCTCATTAAGGATGCAGGCAAACTCGCACCCTATTACCCCTGCGCCGACTATCAATACCGACTTTGGGGTCTCCTTCAAGTTCAGCGCCTCATCACTGGTTATGACCTTTTCGCCGTCGAAAGGAAAGAGAGGCATCTTTGCGGGCCTTGAACCAGTTGCTATTATTACCTTGTCTGCCTGGACGATGCTCTTTGAGCCATCCTTTGAAGTAACCTCGATCTCCGTCGGGCTTAAAAGGGCACCGCGCCCCTCAATAAGATTTACCCCGTGGCTCTTGAAGAGGGCCCTTATTCCCTTTACGAGGTTCCCTACTATCTTGTCCTTCCTCTCCATCATCTTAGCCATGGAGAATGTTATCTCTCCCTTTATCTCTATCCCGAATTCATCGGCATGTTTTACCTTCGCCAGCGCCTCGGCTGAGGCGATCAAGGTCTTGGTAGGTATGCATCCCCTGTTCAGGCAGGTCCCGCCAACTTCCGTATCCTCTATGACTGTGACCTCGCCTCCAAGCTGGGCGCCTCTGATAGCCGCCACATATCCGCCAGGACCGGCACCTATTATTACAACTCTCGTCTTCCCCATAGATAAGACCTCCCTACCTCAAACTGTTTTTTGGCTGAGTAATATAGAATAAAACCGGTCTTTAGTAAAGATTTTTATTGGTTTAGTTTGGTTTAGTTAAGAGAGTTTGGTTGCCTACTTGCGGATGAATAAATAGGTGGTAAACTTAATATTATCAAACGACAAAGGAGGTGAGCTTGATGACAGCAGATGATATCATGAAGCAGGTTGATAGCCTGAATTCGGCGGAGAAGGAGAGGTTCTATCTGAAGGTTATGGATGGCTACTTCAAGGAGATGATGACCAGCCAGAAGTTCATGGAAGAGGCCTTTCATTGCATGGCAGACTATCTAATTAAAATGAAGGAAATGGGTTTAAATGTAAACGGAATCCTTGCAGATATGGAGGCAGGTCTTGGTATGAAAAAGGCGGTAGCGGCCTAATACCAATTCAGATAGGGGCGATCCGACGCGCCCCTATCTCTATTTTTTCATCTCCAGTCCTTCCCACCTTCTCATCAATAACGAGAGATCATTTTCAATACGACCAAACTCTCCCCCTAGTTCCCTGAGTTTTTCAGGCTTGTTGGCCAGTTCTGAAGGGTTTGCAAGGATGGCCTCAACCTCCTTCTTCCTTGCCTCAAGCTTTTCTATCTCCATCTCAATCTCTTTAATCTCCAAATTTTCTTTATACGAGATCCCTTTCTTTTCTTTCTTAGTTTTTTCCGGTTTTTCTTCTACCTTTACCTCTACCTTAATCTGCTTTTCCTTCCCCTTCTCCTTCTCCTTCTGTGCCTTCAGTGTCTTATATATCTCGTAATTACCCTCATAAAACACCACCTCTCCATTGTCCTCAAAACTGAGTATCCCTGTGGCCACCTTGTCAAGGAAGAACCGGTCGTGGGTCACCATAAGGATGCATCCGGGGAAGGAGGTCAGGGCTTCATCAAGGAGCTGAAGGGTAGGAATGTCCAGGTCGTTGGTAGGCTCATCGAGGATGAGCATGTTGCACCCTTCAAGCATCATCTTTGCCATGATGAGTCTCGCCCTCTCGCCGCCGGAAAGGGTCTTTATCGGTTTTCTATGGTCGTGCTTTTCAAACAGGAACTCTTCAAGGTACCCTGTCTTATGCCTCTTTTCCCCGCCTATGGTTACCCAGTAACCTTCGCCCAGGGCCTCCTCCACCCTCATCTCAGGATCAAGTACGCTCCTTTCCTGGTCGAAATACGATATCTTCGTGTTCTTCCCAAGAGTTATGCTTCCTGATGTTGCATGCTCCTGTCCAAGTATGATCTTTAAAAAGGTGGTCTTACCGCTCCCGTTTGCGCCTATGATACCTATCCTGTCCCCCTGCTTCATGCTGAGGCTAAAGGGCTTGAATATCTGTCTGCCGCTGTAACTCTTGGTTAGATACACAATCTCTAATATGGTGCCTCCAAGCCTCTGGTCCATCTGGAATTCAAGGTTGAGTCCTTTCTGGACTGTGGTCTTTGTTTTTTCATCCAGTTCGTTGAACCTGTCGATCCTTGCCTTCTGTTTCGTGCTTCTGGCCTTTGGGCCGCGGCTCATCCACTCCTCCTCCCTTCTGAAGAGGTTCAGGAGCCTTGTCTGTACCCTATCTTCCTGGAGAAGCTTATCACCCTTAGCCACAAGATATCTTGAGTATCCTCCCTCGAAGCAGGTGATCTTACCCTTCTCAAGCTCGAACATCTGGTTGACCACATTGTCGAGAAAGTAACGGTCATGGGTTATCAGCATCAATGCCCCTGGATAGCTTTTAAGATAACCCTCCAGCCATTCGGTAGTCTCTGCATCAAGGTGGTTGGTGGGTTCATCAAGGAGGAGAAGATCAGGGGATTGCAGTATCAGCTTTGCCAGGGCCACCCTCTTCCTCCATCCCCCGCTGAGGGTAGATATAAGCTGATTCTTGTCCTTTATCTTAAGGTGGGTAAGTACCGTCTCAATCCTGTAATCTGTATTCCAACCGCCGTGGTGTTCAAGCCAGGAGTGAATTTCACCATGCTCCTCCAGCAGCTTTTGAGAATCTATCTCAGATGCGGAAGACAACAGTTCGTTCAGTCTGTCATACCTTGAGACCTTCTCCCTGATGGCCTTAAGGGCGCTCTCTATCTCTTCATTGATGGTCTTGGATTCGTCCAGATAAGGGTCCTGGGCCAGATACCCGACAGACGCCCCTTTTTTGAATGAGATGCTCCCGTTGTCCTTAGTCTCAAGACCGGCAATGATCTTGAACAGGGTGGACTTACCACACCCGTTCATTCCTACGAACCCGACCTTTTCATCATCCTCGATGGTAAAGGTCACGCCGTCCAGGAGTGCTGCGGAGCCGTACGCTTTTTGAAGATTTGAAACGTCTATGATACTCATATTATATTAACCGCAGAGACGCGGAGACGCAGAGTGAAGAGCACTAAGAGTTTAAAGATATTCTCTGTGCCTCTGCGCCTCAGCGGTGAAAAATGTTTTAGCTTTTCCATCTTTCAAACAAATTATGTTCAATCCGAAGGAGGTCCAGGACCTTTCCCACTACAAAATTCACAAGGTCATCCATGGTCTTGGGCTTTTGATAGAAGGCTGGCATGGCGGGGACTATATCAGCATTCATCTTCGATAGCTTCAACATATTCTCAAGATGTATCTGATTCAAAGGCGTCTCCCTTGGAACAAGGATAAGGCGCCTCTTTTCCTTAAGCATCACATCAGCGGTCCTCTCTATAAGCTTCTGGGAATGGCCTGACGCAATCCTTCCAAGTGCTCCCATAGAGCACGGGGCTATGATCATTCCGTCAGATTTGTAAGAGCCACTGGATACAGAGGCGAAGAGGTTGCTGTTGTCAAAGAAGGTAATGGAGGCCTTCTTTTTAAAATATTTCAGAACCTTCTTACTGGTCTCTTCTTCAGTGCCATGAAGATCAATCCCTGTCTCATGCAAAAGGACATCCTTTCCTGTCTCTGAGATAACAAGGTTTACATGGCATCCGGTCTTCAGAAGCTCCTCAACAAACCTTATCCCGTATATTGAGCCGGATGCGCCGGTTATGGCAACTGTGTAGTTTTTATCCATGTTTGACCTTCATGTAAAGTATATATCCTGAAATTATGCAGGATATAGAATTGGCAAATATCAAAATGTTGTCTTTTAAGAGAATTCCATAAAAGGTCCAGAGGAATATCCCGGAGGTAAGGATTGCGAGCATCCATATCGACAGGTCTTTGGTGTGCTTTGTTTTATAAACCTTGATGGCCTGGGGAATATATGCAATTGTCGTGAAAAATGCGGCTATAGAGCCTATTATTGTTGTGTTGTCCATTTACAAATCGCCTTTAATGATAAACCTCAATTGGAATCTCAATATATTTTTCACGCGACATTTCAGCGCCATAGGCAAGAGCCGCCCTTATATCATCAACCGTTAGTTGAGGATACTCAGCAAGAATCTCATCTATTGTCATTCCTCCTGCCATGAAATCAAGGATTAGTGAAACCCAGAGCCTTGTGCCTTTTATACACGGCTTCCCGAAGCAGATATTAGGATCAACGGAAATTCGCTCTAAATACGGATTTGTATGCAGAATTGCCTCCGTTATTCATTTTGTTGGGCTTTGTTCCTCAGCCCAAACAACCAGCTATTTAACATCTGGTGCGATTTGAACATTATGTTTACGCAGGTCCCTGATATAGCGCGTGGTATTAATAACATACGCGATAGCTACTTCTGCCACAGCAAGCGGACTTATACGGAACATAAAACTACTTACAAAATTATCATTGCCAGGATTATGTACCTCTATCATTTTAAAAGGATGTCCCGAGTGCGGTAGATTAAATGTGTCATACAGTAGAAAATGACGTGGGGTTTTATCTCCAATGTAGAAGTCCATAGCATATACACTTACAAAAGCTTTAAGGACACCCAACGGTGATGAAGCGTGCGATAAGTCTACATCCGAATGGTAAACTCGCCATACAGAACTTACCAACTGCTTGTCAGCTTGTCTTTGTGTCTGAACTATTAGGGTAAAGATGTCATTAGAGGCATGCTTCCCCATGGTTTTTGCATATAGTGATAGACTTGGCATCTCTGCGTCAGTGAACCTGTTAGGTAGAAGATGCTCAACCTTATCAGGATGGTGAATTGTTTCTTCTACATGGCTCCGGCGGACTCCTCTTTTTTCATCTTCTTTGAAGCTATCTCCAAACTTGATCTGATACAAATCAGGTCTTAAATCACCACGCATACCAAGACGCGCTTTAGCTTCGATAGCTCGAGTGCTGCCTAATACAGGTTGACTTATCTCTTTGACGATAATCTCTAATAACTTGGCTTTTGCTTCCTGCGAAAGATCTCCGGCAGAAACTTTTGCACGCTGCCGAATCTCATCAAGTAATGTGGCTTCTAATGGGTGGAGCGGCACCTCGCCAACATCCCCTTCGGTAGGCTGGGGCGTCAGATGCTTGACAAGAGCAGCAAGCGTCCGTTCCGCCTGGTCAGATTCTATATTTTTTAGAACATTAAGCATCTTATATCTCGATAATGTCAAACTCACAACGCTTTAAGTCTGGAATGATATACTCATTGCCGAAACCCGCACGCTTAGCCACAGGTACAACTTGCAGTCTTGATTCAACAACAGCTCGTGGGATTATGTAAACGAGTGGTCTCCAGTGATCTAATGAGGCATTATTTACCATATATATTATATCGTCTTTATCAGCTAAACTAATCTTACCATTAGCGTGCCATTCGGTTGCAAGTCGAATCAGAGTTGCCTTCTGGGCAGTTATTTTTGCACTATGTGAGTCCTTTCTTTGCACGTCTCGCTGCAACTCACGGTAGATGTCAGCAGGATTAGAACTGGGGGGCACAAGGGAACCATAAGCATAGGCAGATAGCTTGGAGCTATCAAAATCTTCACTGCACCAGACATAATGCTCATCGGCTTGGTATCGACTCTGAATGAGTGGTTTCAAAAATACGTTAGTTGAGTATAGTACTATATCGCTCATACGTGAGAAATCTTTTCACCAGTTAGATTTATAACCCCAACTCTCTCCATCTCTTTGTGACCCTTTTATATCAATACTCAGTTAGAAGTTACTTTCCTCAAAAATGCTGCCGCAGTAACAACCGTCACCCCATGATTTAACAAGAAGGCTAAAACATCAGGAGACAGCTTTATATCGTTGTCACCTGTAACAAGGTAATCCGCTTTTCCTTTTACAGCGGTCTCCATGATAAGATCATCATCTTTATCGGAACAGATGGTGACATCCCCTGAAAGAAGCACATGATCCGCCCGTTCTTCGATCAGCACCAGCAGTTCCCTGATATCACTTTCACTTATTCCGTATTTATCTTTGATCTTGGGACGGTTAAGGACGTCTGCGATTTCTTCGATGATGGCCTCTGAGATAACTGCATGGAAGACGCCCTCCGCAAATGCCTTCCTTAGCTTTGCAGGCGACCCGGAAGGATTGAGGAAGGATGAGACCCAAATATTGGTGTCAATAACCGCTCTAACGGCCACGCTTACCTTCTCTAACTTCCCTTATGGCCTCTGAGATATCTGATTCTATCTCCTCCGCCTTATATTGAGCCGCCTTCTTTTGTATCTTTTTTATAATCCGGTCAAAGCGGTTTTGCCATTCATCGTGGGAAAGAATCTTTATCTCAACCTTTTCGTGCTCTTTAGCTTCCACCTTCTGAAGTGGTCTGAAAACTCCATTTTCGAATATGGCCTCCATGACTTGGGACATGCGCAACCTCCTTGTCTAAATAATCATAATCCTTGCTTAATATACTCTTGCTATCTTTGAACGTCAAGCTGCTCAATCTTTTACAGCCCCAACTCCTTCCACCTATTCGTGACCTTCTCAATTATATCAGGCGACATCTCAAGGGTTGTCCCCCACTCCCGGGTGGTCTCCGCCCCTATCTTATTTGTGGCGTCAATCCCCATTTTCCCGCCAAGCTCGTCCTTGGGTGATGCAAAGTCTAAGTAGTCTATGGGGGTGTCGTTTATTATTGTTATGTCCCTCGATGGATCGGCCCTGGTGGAGATGGCCCAGATGACATCGTCCCAGTTGTTCACGTCTATGTCAGGGTCAACGACTATGATATATTTGACGTAAAGGAACTGCTTCAAAAATCCCCACAGGCCCATCATAATACGCTTTGCGTGGCCTGGATAACCCTTCTTTATGGAGACAACGGCTATCCTGTATGATACTGCTTCCATCGGGAGGGTAAAGTCAACCACCTCTGGGAAAGACTGCCTTAGGAGCGGGACAAATATCTTGTTCAGTGCCACACCTATCACGGCATCCTCCCGTGGCGGCCTTCCTGTCACAGTGGTAAGGTAAAGGGGGTCTCTCCTGTGGGTTATGCATTTTACCTTGAATACGGGGAAAGGCTCGGCAGGGTTGTAATACCCGGTATGATCTCCATAAGGCCCTTCTGGCGCAAACTCACCTGGATGTATCTCTCCTTCAAGAATAATCTCGGAAGATGCGGGGACCTTTAGGTCAACCGTCTTGCACTGGACCAGCTCCAGGGCCTTCTTTCTGTAAAGCCCCGCGAAGTGGAACTCGCTGACATCCTCAGGTATCGGGGTCACAGCGGCCAAAATAGTGCCAGGGTCTGCGCCTATGGCAACAGCCACAGGCATCGGTTTACCAAGCTTCATCCATTCCCTGTAATGCTGGGCCCCTCCCCGATGGGAGAGCCACCTCATGATCGTCCTGTTCTTGTCAATGAGCTGCATCCTGTAAACGCCTACGTTGAAAGGTTCACCTTCCGGCCCTTTAGTAATAACCAGGGGCCACGTAATCAGAGGGGCAGCATCCTCAGGCCAGCAGTGAAGTATTGGAAACTTCGTCAGGTCAACATCTTCACCCTCAAGGACAACCTCCTGGCACTCTCCGTGCCTGACGGTCTTGGGAGTCATGGAATAGAGCTGCTTGTAGAACGGTATCTTCTTTATAGCCTCCACGATCCCCTTTGGAGGCTTGGGCTGCTTTATCGATGCAAGGAATTCCCCTATCTCAGTCAGGCCCTCAGGTGTCGTATCCATAGCCATGGCCGCCCTCTCAACAGTCCCGAAAAGGTTAGCCACTATCGGGATCTTGTAACCTTTCACATTCTCAAATATGACGGCAGGCCCTTTCTTTGCCAGGAGGCGATTGAGTATCTCAGTAACCTCCAGCTTCGGGTCTACCTCAGCCTTGATTCTTACAAGGAGATTGCGCTTTTCAAGTAATGATATAAACTCTCTAAGGTCATGAAAAGGCATTGTTACCTCGCAATATCGTATCATTTACCGTTTTGACGAATAATTATCTGACAGAGCCTTAATGATTGCAAGTCTTTTGTGATAAAGGGTGGATTTATGCTTTACATGGTCCTTGCTGATATCGTTGTCCTGATTCATTTCCTCTGGATACTGTTTCTTATCTTTGGTGCATTCTGGGGGAGAAAAAGCAATACTGTCAAGGTTGTACACGTCTCAGGTCTCGTCTTCGCCTTTGTTATCGAGGTATTTAACTGGTATTGCCCCTTAACCCACATTGAGGTCTGGCTAAGGTCAAGACACGATCCCTCGTTAACCTATGCGGGCTCATTTATAATTCATTACCTTGAAAAGGTGATATATATCGAACTTTCACGACATTTGATCGCCCTGCTTACCATTTTTCTCTGCGGATTTAATGCGTGGCTCTATCTCAGGAAGAAACAGTAATAAAGGAATATGAGGTCGTAAAAACCTGAAAAGCATTAATTTGTCATTCTGAGCCCTTCGCTGTGTCATTCTGAGCGAATCGAAGAATCTCGGTTTTTCGCTCAGGATAAACTCCGCGAAGAATCTAATCTTTTCAACACAATACGAGACCCTTCACTTCGTTCAGGGTGACATCTTGGGACTTTTTACAAGACCATCATGGGAGAGATTCTATGTATAGATTCTCTTCTTGCTATGGGGTGCGCTCCTGTTATACAATTTACCCCGTTCAGTCTGTAAGTATTGATAGCCCACAATGTGGCGACAAGCCTATTCTGGGAGTAAGGCCTCTTGAACAAATGAAAGGCCTTCTGATAACATCCGTTGCCCCCGACAGCATTGCTATTTTTCACTTGAAATATCCCCGCTTCTTGTTATTCTTTACCTATGACCCTTAACGGTCAATACCTTGTGGAGGGCTGCGTATATGAACCTGCCATTTTTCTTTCGCGCCCTCAGTTACTTCGTGATGTTCGGCACAATGCTCCTGTTGGAAAAGTCGGCCCCTTATACTGAATCAGTCTGGCAGAAGAGGTTTCGAGTAGCCTTTCACCTCGGCATAAGCATCGCAAACAGCGTATTGCTGTATCTTATCATCACCTGGCCTCTATTTGCTTCCCTCTCTTATTCGCAGACGAACCTGATAGGCATCAGGCATATAATGGGGTTAAACGGGTGGAACGAGGTTGTCGCAACCCTTGTGGTATTTGACCTTTGGGACTACTGGATGCACCTCGCGAATCACAGGATTGGGTTCCTCTGGCGCTTCCACAAGGCGCACCACAGCGATATGGATCTGGATGTGACAACGGCTTCGCGCTTTCACATCGGGGAACTTGTTATTTCAGGGCTCGCAAAATCGGTGATGATCATCGTCTGGGGTCCGTCGCTGTTGGGCCTTGCTGTATTCGATATAATGCTTACCGCCGCGTCGCAGTTCCACCACTGCAACGTCAACATCCCCTTCGATATGCAGACCACCATGGAAAAGATCGTTGTCACGCCGAGGATGCACCGGTGCCACCATGCGCTCAGCAAGGGCTGCCTTGATGCCAATTTTTCAAGCATTCTCAGTTTTTGGGACAGGCTCTTCAGAAGCTATCATTTGGCGACTGAAAAGCTGGAACTCGAAAAAGTAGGGCTTTTCAAGCCGCGTGGTCCGGAAACCATGAAGATAAGGGCTTTCCTAATGACCCCCTTTACCTGATCTCCTTAATCTCCGTACCCTCGTATGTATACCTTGGCTCTCCGTTCACTTTGTGGATCTTCGTATCGATGACTTCAAACATCTTCCCCTTACGGACCATCCAGAAATCAATGTCGAGGACATCATCGCTCTCAACGGATTTGAAATCGGTACACGCAAAGAAAATGGCCTTCCTTTCCCTCACGAAGGTCCTCACCGGGTCATGGACCTTTGCGAACTTCAACTTCCAGTCCTTCTTGAGCTTGTCGTCATGGACAACCAGTACCCCTCCGCTCGCCTTGGTCTGCATCTTTACATGGTCGCTGATCCCTTTTTTCACAGACTTTGCCGTAACTTCATCTCCTGGATGCTCGGAAGAGTTCTCAGGGTGTTCCGCTGCTGTGGCAGGCATTATTAGTGACGTCGCCTGTAAAACAGATGCGACCAACGCATAAATCAAAATCTTTTTCATATCGTATTCTCCTTAAATATAGATGATGGGACAGCAAATTTTATCACCCATACTCTTTTTTGCAAGGAACACTGACTTAAAATGCCAAAAAAGAGGTATGACACAGGGATGAGCTAGAACGCTTATTGAGTTTCAGACGGCAGGGTAGGGCGAGGAAAGGGAGTGGAAGGGAAAGAGCATAAAGGGTTGCATCCCCTTTTATCTAAGGCGACTATTTATGATTCTTTTCTTCCAGTAGCCTGGTCTTTTGCTCAGGTGGGCTACAGCTATAACGACAATTTCATCAGGATCTATTCTGTATAAAACGCTAAATGGGAACCGCCGCACAAGCCGTCTCCTCAATTCCCCTTCAAGAATCGGCCATGTATATGGAGACTCTGCAATGGCTTCGACAGCTCGCTCAACTTCCGAGAGATAGTCGATCCCCAAGCCTGACGCCTTGGATTGATAATAAAATGCGGCTTCCAGCATTTCTTGTTCAGCTTCGGGGAGGAGTATAATGGGCTTCATTCTAATTTTCTAATTTGGAACGAGCTTCTTTAAAAACGAGAGAGGCGGGTCTTGACTTTACCTTACCTTCTTTGTATTCCTTATAGCGGCGTTCTGCCTCTGCAATCCACAATCTTTCTACTTCAGGGTCTTCTTCATCGTCCAGACTTCGAATGATGTGTTCTGCAATAATGGCTCGTTCTTGAGGCGGGAGCGAAAGGACTTCATTTTCGATTTCTTGAATTTTCGATAACATATTCAACACCTCCATTATGCTTTTATCTAATCTTATAATGCGATAAGGATTTATTCAAGATTTATTTCAATTGTTTTGTAGTCGACTTCATGCCGTCTGGAGCGGCTTGTTAGGCTAACTCTATTTTTAGATTCTTTCCCAATGCAAGAGCAGCCCGTTCAAGTGTTTGGAGAGTGACAGAAACATTGGAAGGATCAAGGAGCCTATCCAGGGCAGATCGGCTGGTATGCATTTTCTCAGCCAGAGCAGATTTACTCAGATTTGCCCGCTTCATTTCCATTTCAATCCGATAGGCAATCACTCTCTTTATTGCAGCAGCCTCTGTTTCTGCTCTAAGACCCTCTTCTTCAAGGAAATCATCGAAACTGGAGCCTAAATGTTTGTTCTTCATTTTCTGCCTCTCTTATAATTCCCAAGACGGGTCAATGCCGTCTTGAGTTCGTTTTGCGGTGTCTTTTGGGACTTCTTGATGAATCCATGCAGCAAAATCAAGTATTCCCCATCAACCGTGAAGAAAACCCTCGCAATGCCACTTTCCAGCCTTGTGCGTACTTCCCATAAGTCCTTCTCAATCTTTCTAATGAGCGGCTTTCCCAGTGGCCACCCTAACTGAGCGGTCTTGATATCTTCACCTATCTGCCGCTTGTCTTCACTCGGAAGCTCCCTAAGCCACTCTCTCACAGGCTCGTTGCCGGTTTCGGACAGGTAAAAGATAACTTTTAGGACATAGGTAGTCATCCATACGCAACCTATTGTACCATTTTTGATACACTTGTCAATTATTGTTTTGGTTCAATGCGGGGGTTGTTCCTAATTTACTCGATTCTCTACCTCGCTTAAAAGTCAAAATCCAAGACCTGACCCTCATCTCGGTGCATGCGGTTGTTATGCGGCATTCTGTTTAGCGGTGCGGCGTTTTCCCGGCGGCATTTGATTGCGGAGCGAGTTCGGACGCCAGAGTCTCACCAAGCAGCCGCCGGACCACGCCCGCCAAGCGAGGTGATGTCGCGTCGTTCGCAATGGTTCGGCAGGCCTCTACAAAGCGCTCGGTGGCAGTACCGAAGTGGGCATCGTAGGTCGCACGTTGAAGTCGCATCCTGATCATCTGACGCATGAAACGGTAAAGCTTATCCAAATCCTCCATCTCGCGGATGGTGGCCTCGAAGTCGGCCGCTGTCGCCCCTCTCAGCGCTACCTCTTGCAGCGTGCCCCAACCACTGTTCTCAATGATGTGAATGCACGCATCGACGACGGTTACATTGGCCTGAGCCGTTGACTTGATTGTAGCGAACTCGGCTTGGATCTTGGGATGGAGCGGGTTATTGAAAGGGTTCTCGTCATTTACGGTGGACGGATTGCTCTTTCTGTAAGCCACGATCCACTCATCGACGAACGCGTCTCCGATTGCCACCCCTCCAGGCAATTGCGCAAGAGCTGATTGGAGTTCAGTTGCGACAAATGGGTCAAGAAGGCCCGCGCTTGCGGTAAGGTCGGCAGCTTCGGCCACCAACTGTGCCTCGTCGACTCGATGGTCCCAATAAGCCCGATTGAGGAACCTGCGAGCAGCTTCCCTTGCTTCCATCGCCTCCCCTTCCGCCACATAGCGATCGATGACAGCTTTGATGCTGGCGGCCTCGAAAAGGCCTGACTCCAAGAACTCGACCAACTGCTTCTCAAACTCGTCGCAGCTGTGTATGCCCAGTGCCCGCATGAGCATTCGCCAACCGTCCTTCCGCCTCTCCTCAGGTGTAGGCTCCTCGTTCTTGTCCTTGGCAAAGTCTGCCCAGTCGGAGTTGCCCACATTCAAGGCGAATTTGAAATCAGGTCCGTCATCCATGCCGCGATAGTGGATTGCTGAAAACAAGACGATGGATGGCACCACCCGAGCCTGGATGGCCGCCTCCAAGTCTTGGCCTGCAAGAATCTGATTGGCCACCTTGATGACTTTGACGACGACGCGAATGTTCGTCAGGGAGCATATGATAGACGCCTGCTTTATTGCCTCAGCGTACTTGGACGGACTCAGTCCAATGGCGATGGAGAATGCTTCATCGGCGGAAGTCGACAGCTTGATCTCCTGGTCGATGACCTTTTCGCGAAACGTCGCCCAGAGCTTTTTCTGATCGTCTTTGGTTGAGAGCTGGTCATCATTGAGCACAAGGACAAACCGCGAGACATGCTGCTGCGAGTATTCGTCGATGAAGCCGAGCACCTCGTCAATGCCCAGCTTCTCATGCTTGCGTTCGATGTCGTCGATAACGATCAATTTGTTTCGAAGCACGACGGGAGCCATGAACAACAAGTTTAAGTCGTTGATCGCCGCCAATGCCTTGTAGTGCTCCGAAGCAGCCTTCACGCCTGCATTGAACAAATTCTTCAGGCCGTCGAACAACCCTCCGTGCGATTCTACGCCGGGGATCGCAGTCTCGATGAGCCTACGCTTGACCTGGTCAATGCTCGACAAGCCAAACAGCGAAACGTAGAGAGCATTCTTAACCTTGTCGTCGCCAGACCCGGCCTTGACCTCATTCCAGAGGTGGGTCTTGCCCGTTCCCCATTTGCCCGACAGCGCAATCACGCAGTTGTCCGCCTGACCGAGTAGTTGGATCAACTGTTCTTTTGTTTTCTTAAGTGACACGTTGCCCCTCACCAAAAAGCATCAAGTCGACACGGCCTGACAGCACCCTAAGGAAGACCTATTACAAACCGCAGCGTCGGTCGAATGCCGCATAACGCCAAGGGTGAGCGGCCTTAGACCGCTCCACCCGTTGGTTATGAGTCGTCTCTCATATACTGTAAATAGTTTTTAAGTTCTTCTTTTGTAAGTTTATGAGTTTTTGTATATTTTTTAAACCTACTCCTGAGGTGTATCAATAATGCAATTAGACATACATATGAAGATAGTTGTGTCCATAATATCCGGTGTTCATACTTTACTTCTTGGGGCATGCCTCCTGTGGACACAAAGTTCTCAAGAGGATAACTCCATAGGAGAATTAGAAAGGACAGTGTGGTGGCCGGTATGTATCGGGTGGTTGGGTACGATCCCTTATCTATTTTTAATAGATACCATACGGTTTTGGCATATTGCTTTAATTCAGTTAATTTTGTCATTTGCATTCAATTTTTATTTGGATCATAACAGTGTTTTTTCTACGTATACGTAGAATAGGTATAATTTTATCGTTTTACGACTTTATGCAGCTTTTTGAATATACAAGTTAAATTAATAAGTTACAGCTTTTTCCTGTTCTTTGCCGTATAACAATAAAAACTTATTATTATATGACTTTATTCAGGTTTTTAAATATACACATAAAATCAATTAGTTAAGGCCATCAAATCAGTGCTTTTTTATGCTGTTGCCGTATAACAATAAAATCTTATTATTATACGACAATAAGAAGGTTTTTGAATATGCCTAAAACATATTACTTAGGGCTTGTTATATTCTTTTCGAATTCTATGATAAAATAGGATTGACTGTCAAGGATATTTGTATTATTTTTTTATGGTATTTTTTCTATGAAGTTCAATATCCACTATTGGTTAGTTCTATCTTCTGGTTAGTAGCATTTGAAAGGGATATATGCCAAGCGGGTTCAGGGAGTAACTTCAAAAAAATCTCTCGGAGTCAAGAGTCCACTTGACTTGCAAATGTAATATGATACTGTCTTTCCATTATACGTATGAGATGGAGAGATACTCACGATGAAAGGCCTTTTAATAACATCCGTTGACCCCGACAGTATTGCCTCTGAGCTTGGTCTCGACAGTGGTGATATGCTTCTGTCCATAAACGGCCATGAAGTAAACGACATCCTTGACTACCGCTTCTTCTCATCAGACCCTGAACTGCTCCTTGGTGTCCTCAAGACCGACGGGGAGGAGTGGGAGATAGAGGTTGAAAAGTATGAAGGGGAAGAGCTTGGGCTTAACTTCCCTCCTCTAAAGCCAAAGGCCTGCAAGAACAACTGCATATTCTGCTTTGCCCACCAGCTTCCCAGGGGGCTTAGAAAGACCCTCTACTTCAAGGACGAGGACTACCGCTTCTCATTCCTTTCAGGGAATTACGTCACCATGGCGACCATAACGGACAAGGAGCTGGAGAGGATAAAGGAGGAGAGGCTTTCACCGCTGTATATCTCCGTCCATGCCACGAACCCTGAGCTTAGGAGGATGCTTACAGGCAATCCCAAGGCAAGGGACATAATCCCTATTATAAAAGAGCTTACTGATGCAAAGATAGAGCTTCACTGCCAGGTGGTCCTGTGTCCTGATATTAACGACGGGGAGGAGCTTCAGAGAACTATACAAGATCTGATCCATTTCTATCCAAGGGTTGCCTCCCTTGCCGTTGTACCGGTGGGCCTCAGCAGATACAGGGAAAAACTGTATCCGATCAAGCCTGTGACAAGGGATTATGCAAGGGGCCTTATTGCCGAGATAAAAACTGTCCAGGACAGGTTCATTAAAGATTACGATGACCCGTTCATCTTTCTCTCTGACGAGTTCTATATAAAAGGGGATGTGGATTTCCCGCCCTACGAATTTTATGGGGATTTTTCCCAGATAGAAAACGGCGTAGGGATGATACCTTCCTTCCTCTATGAACTTGAGGCCATAGACGGGAAGCTCCCCAAAAAGGCCAAAAGAGAGGTGAACGGGACTGTAATAACAGGTGAGTTGCCGTCAAGGTTTGTAAAGGCCCTTGTAGAAAGGGTTAATGAGATTAAGGGTGTCAATATCCGCCTTGAGGTGGTTAGGAACGAATTCCTTGGCCCCAGTATTACAACAACCGGGCTTCTTACAGGTGGAGACATAATAAAATCGCTTACGGGTAAGGAACTTGGGGATGTCCTCTACATACCAAATGCAATGTTGAAGCTGGAAGAAGATATCTTCTTAGATGACGTGACCCTCACAGATATAGAAAATACCCTCCATGTAAAGGTCCAAAAGTTTGATGCCTCGCCTGCCGGATTTGCAGAAACCTTAGGATTGCTGTAAATTTATTCAAAGCTTATATGGTTCGACAAGCTCACCATGAACGGATGACAAGCTCACCATGAACGGATATAGTTACGTTCGCCCTGAGCATGTCGAAGGGGAGTATGATCGGGAGGCATCTATGAAGGGTCAGGAAAAGGTATCTGAAATCTTAAAGCGCCTGAAGAAAGAATATCATGATCCAAAGACTGCCCTTAATTACAAGACGCCATTCGAGCTGCTTGTATCCACCATCCTTTCGGCCCAGACAACAGATGCCCAGGTAAACAAGGTGACACAGTCCCTTTTTAAAAAATATAGATCTGTTAAAGATTTTGCCGATGCCGATCCTGAAACCCTTCAGAAGGACGTAAGCTCCGTTAATTTTTACAGGAACAAGGCAAAGAATATCCAGGGTTCAGCAACGATGATACTGGAGAGGTTTAATTCACAGGTTCCAAAGACTATGGATGAGCTTATAACCCTTCCTGGCGTTGCAAGGAAGACGGCAAACATAGTACTTTCCGTTATCTACGGGATAAACGAGGGGATTGCCGTTGATACCCATGTAAAGAGGCTTGCCTTCAGGCTTGGGCTTACGAAGAATGAGGACCCTGTAAAGGTTGAGCAAGACCTTATGGTCATAACGCCCAGGGAAAAATGGGGGAATGTGTCTCACCTCCTGATATTTCACGGAAGAAAGATATGCCAGGCAAAGAAACCAAAACACAGTGAATGTGTCTTGTACGACATATGTCCTTCGAGGGAGATATGAAATCAGGTAGAGGTAGAGGAGAAATTATTTAATGTCTGAGTTTTGGTTATGCTTTGTTCCCCTGTTTGTGGCAGTGGACGCACTGGGGGTGCTTCCGATATTTATAGGACTGACTGAAGGACTTGAGCGCCGTCAGGTGAGGCGCATCCTGTGGCAGTCGGTTCTTACCGCGATGATAGTCGCCCTTTCCTTCCTGGCCCTGGGAAAGACTACTCTTAACCTTCTTGGTGTTACGATTGCCGATTTTATGATAGCTGGCGGAGCGCTTCTGTTTGTCCTGGCCTTAAGGGAACATCTCTTGTTTGACAGGCAGCCTCGCCTGAATAATTCCGAGTGCCCGGAATGCATTGGGGCTGTCCCTATAGGTGTCCCATTGATCGTAGGCCCCGCTGTTCTGACCACAAGCATACTTCTCGCTGGAGAGTATGGTGTTTACCCGGCGGTCTCAGCTGTCATTCTGAACATTCTCATTGCCGGCATCATATTTTCCCTGTCGGATCCGATCAACCGTTTCCTTGGAAGCGCAGGGACAAAGGCCATATCTAAACTGGCGGGTCTGATCCTTGCAGCCATAGGCGTGATGATGGTGCGTAAGGGGATAATGACCTTTGTTGCCGCTGGCAGTATGCAATGAACCGAAGCTCCGCAAGGACCTTCTTAGCCATATTCCTTGTCTCCGCTGCAACCCTTACATATGAAATCGGACTGACCAGGATATTTTCGGTATCCCAGGGTTACCACTTCGCCTTCTTGGTGATCAGCATCGCCCTCCTGGGAATAGGGGCCGGGGGGGCGGTAATGACGGTGGTCGTTGGCCGGTGGCCGGTGGTCAGTGGAGAAACAGATTCACAGATTCACGGTTTTCTTGCCACTTTTCAAAGGCCGGTGGAGAGGGGGCTGTATTAGTATCTGCTGTCATCTCCCTCATAGCGTCCTTCCTCTTTTGCCTCCCTTCCAAGGCCAAGGGCTCTGTAACGCCTATGATTGCCGCTGCCCTCTTGATCCTGGCGGTATTTAACCCGAATCTGCTTGAGATCAGGATGTCTCCATACAGGGAAATGGATATAGTTGAAAGCCCGGCAGTGAGGGCCGCACCGGGTATAAGCCTTACATATCAATCGCCGCTTCCGACGCAGATGGGGTTCACCATAAATGGAGGGGGACTCTCCACGGTCACGGATAGAAATGGAGACCTCTCATTTTTGCGACACCTCCCTTCTTCCCTTCCGTACCGCCTTCGAAGGGGAGGGGATGTCTTTGTCGTTGATCCCGGCGGTGGGATGGAGGTCCTTTCTGCTTTGGAAAACTGCGAGAGAGATGTGTCGGGATCTGAGACAAGGGGGATCGTCCTTTCTGCCATGGAAGGGTCTCTTTCAAGCTTCTCCGGCGGACTGTACAATGAACTTAAGATAAGGCACGGATATGGAAGGAACGTCTTAAAAGGATCAGGGCGCAGCTTTGACATTATCCAACTGCCTCTGACAGATACCCTTGGTTCATCTTCCTCCGGCATCATGGGGATGCAGGAAGAATACAACCTTACGGTTGAGGCCTTTTCGGACTATATCAAACATCTTAAAAAAGACGGCTTTCTAACCGCCAGTATTTATTTATTGCCCCCGCCGAGGCAGGAGTTGAAGCTGTTAACAACTATTACAGAGGCATTGAAAACCAGTTCACCCTCCCCTCAATCCCCTCCCATCAAGGGAGGGGAAGCAACTCTTATTCCCTCTCCCCTTGCGGGATTTATGCCCGGACGGGTAGAGGGTCAGGGTGAGGGGGAATCCTTACACCCAAAGGCAGCGGACAGGATCATCGCCATCAGGAGCTGGGGCGTCCTGACCATCCTTGCAAAAAATGGAGTCGTAAATGCCTCTGACATTGACACTGTGAAGGAGTTTTGCCGTGAGGAGAGGTTTGACCTTGTCTGGTACCCTGGAATGAAGGAGGATGAGGCGAATATATACAACAGGTTCCCGGAACCGTTATATCACAGGCTCTTTCGAACGATCCTTGAAGGAGACAAGGAAAGGTTTTACAGGGACTATATCTTTGACGTGAGCCCGGCAACGGACGACAGGCCTTTCTTCGGACAGACATTCAAGATGACGAGGATGAAGGAGACTTACGAGGGCGTTGGAAGGAAGTGGGGGATTCTAATCGAGGGCGGGTATCTCCTCCCATGGATACTTATTCAATCTATTGCGGCGAGCATTGCTCTGATAATGGCTCCGTTTGTCTTGAGTAAGAGAGCCCTTCGACAAGCTCAGGGCGAACGGGGTGCGTGGGGTAAACCGCTTCTTGCTATAACTACTTATTTCTCCGCCATAGGCATAGGATTTATGTTCCTGGAGATATCGATCATGCAGAGGATGATACCTGTCCTTGGGGAGCCTGTATATGCCATATCCGCTGTCCTCTTTACGTTGCTGCTTTCAACAGGGATCGGGAGCTATCTCTCAGGCCGCCTCAGGATAACGGAAAGGTATTCGATCCATATACTCCTTATGGTTCCTGTACTTGCGATAATCTATCTTTTTATAATGGGGGCAGCGACTGAGAAGATAGCCGGCATGGCTATCATAATGAGGTTTGCACTTACCTTCCTTCTGTTCTTCCCCCTCGGAATTGTCATGGGGATACCCTTTCCCACAGGGATGTCTATCCTTGGAAGAAATCAGCCGGAGTTGATACCATGGGCATGGTGCATAAACGGCTCATTCTCCGTCATAAGCTCCGTACTGGCCATGATGGCGGCCCTGGCCTGGGGTTTCAGCACAGTTCATGTCCTGGCTGCAGGATGCTACATCATTGCATGGCTGGCGGTCATTCCCCTAACATCTTCCCAACCATCGGCACAAAGGCAACCCCTATGATCTGCCTGACGTCAAGCTCTCCCTTTACCTTTGTTACAAGGGTGAGGGTCTGGTAATACGTTGTGCTTCCAAGTGGTATGATGAGTCGACCTCCATCTTTAAGCTGTTTTATCAGCGGCGGCGGGATATGGTTAGCTGCTGCGGTCACCATTATTGCATCAAAGGGGCCCTCCTCATCCCAGCCGAAATACCCGTCGCCGTATTTGACCTTTATGTTCTTGTACCCCAGATCCTTTAGCCTCTTCCGGGCCGATTCAGCCAGTCCCTTCCTTATCTCTATGGTCCTCACATCCGTCCCCATCTCCGCAAGGACAGCGGCCTGGTATCCTGAGCCTGTCCCTATCTCCAAGACCTTCTCCCCTACCTTGAGCTTCAACTCCTCGGTCATAAGGGCGACTATGTATGGCTGGGATATGGTCTGACCCTCTCCTATAGGGAGGGGATGGTCTTCGTAACCGGCGTTCCTCATCGAAGGCGAGACAAAGAGGTGCCTCTTCACCTTCGTCATGGCTGCAAGGACCCTCTTGTCGCTTACCCCGCGTCCCTTAATGTCCCTCTCGATCATCTTTATGCGCTGGTTGTAATACGGATCATCCTTGCATAAAGCAGGGTAGGGAGGGGTGGAAAGGATAAGAATCGATATGACAAGGGATTTCCAAAGCAGATTCATCCATTCACCCACTTGTTATTTCCTTAAATTTACTTAGGAGATCAGGAGTAAGGAAAGATTCTTCGGCTTTGCCTCAGAATGACAAACACACGACTGTCACCCTGAACGAAGCGAAGGGTCTCATCTTCTTACATATGACCATAAGAGTAATTATAGTGCAGCTAACGGGGTAGCGCCAGGAGACATCCGTTAACACCCGGCACGTACTCTGGTTCAGAGGAAGCCTGCTGCAAGGCAACTGCGAATATGAAAGTTTACATAATATATCTTATGCGACATTGATTGTATTTAGGGTCAAGACAGCTTAAATCATTTATATGCTGATTATATCTGTCATTTCGCATTGTTACTCCAGACTCTTAATAATTGCTCTTAAATCTTCCGAGATCTCGGCCTCACCTTTAAGCCTTATTCCAGTAACAGGATGGATAAAGGAAATACTCGATGCATGGAGTGCGTGTCTGTTTAATATGAGTTCCCTTCCAAGTTCCTCTGTGAACCCATCCTTAATGAACTTTAGAAATAGTCTCTCGTCCTTGTATATCTTATCCCCGACCAGCGGATGGCCGATTGCGGAAAAATGAACCCTTATCTGGTGCTGGCGTCCTGTCTTTGGCCTGGTTCGCACCACGGTAAATCCATTAAACCTCTTTAAAACCGTGTAGTCGGTTATTGAAGGCGCTCCATTCGCGCCGCCTGTTGTCATCTTTATCTTTACTGTCGACTTCTCATCCCGACATATAGGCAGATCTATCGTACCTTTCTCACCTGCTATTTCGCCGAATACCAATGCTGTATACTCTTTTTCAACATCCCGTCTGGAAAAAGCCTCTCCGAGCTTTCTTGAAATAGCTGTGGAGCGTGATATGAGGACTATGCCGCTTGTCTCGCGGTCTATCCTGTGGGCCAGGAATAGCTCGTTATCTTTACGCTGTCTTCTCAACTGCTGGATGAGGTCGTTCTTACCCCAGGGGTTTGTTGAATGCACAGACATATCAGGAGGTTTGTTGACGATGAGTATGTGGTCGTCTTCAAATATTACCGGTATTTCGATATCCTTAACAGCCTCTTCTTTTTTAGGATACAGAAGAATGAACTCATCACCGGTCCTCACGATGCTGGCCTTCCTCAGTCTTCTCTCTTTTTGTACGAGTTTTGATTCTATGATGGTGTGGATCTCATTCCTTGAATAGCGATGCAGCATTGCCTTCAAGAATTCATCAAGTCTTAAGCCTGAATGATGAGGCTTTACCTTAAAGGATACCTCAGCATATTCAACTGGTTCGGAATTACTCATTTTTCCTTTTCGCATAAACAAAGGGAAATGTTGCCATTTATCTGTTTGCAACTAAATTATGTTCTTGACACTATACCACAATATAGATATTGTTACTGGTATAGTAATTAGGAATTTTTGGCAGTCCCA
This sequence comes from Deltaproteobacteria bacterium, assembly GCA_030646755.1. Lineage (GTDB taxonomy): Bacteria > Desulfobacterota > JAENJC01 > JAENJC01 > JAENJC01 > JAUSKU01. The sequence continues at coordinate 9,762 of JAUSKU010000024.1, read as the reverse complement.
CCTACAGAAGGATGGAAAAATGGATATACCAAGGCAAAAGATATTACTGCTGCCTATATTCTTTCTCTCCGGCTTTTCCGCCCTTGTCTATGAAGTAATCTGGACCAGGATCCTCTCCGTCGCATTCGGCTCTACAGTTGAAGCGGTCAGTGCTGTAGTAACAGCCTTTATGTTCGGACTTGCTCTGGGGAGCTATCTAATAGGTAAATGGGCTGATAGGAGCAGAGACACTGCATTACTTCTCTATTCTGTAACGGAGTTTTGCATAGGAATCGCCAGCCTTTTCTTTTATTTCACAATTATTGCCCTTCCCGATATTCATCAAGCCCTTCACGGATATCTAACTAGAACAGGTCTGTCATTTTTATTTCATGGGAAGTCATATATTCTTGAATTCCTACTGATTGCTGTCCCTTCCACTTTTATGGGAGCAACATATCCTCTCATGATCAAATCTTACATATCATCCCGCAATTATATAGGAGAGGGATCGAGCCTTGTCTATGCTACAAATACATTTGGCGCCGTTCTTGGGGCGTTTCTAACCGGTTTTTTACTTCTGCCAACATTAGGCATACGCATGACCATCTTCCTTGCAGTATCCATCAATATTGCGATGGCTGTGGCCGCTTATTCAATAAGGAGGATTCACATCACTTCGGCATCTATTTCAGCCGCCGGAGTACCATCTATATCCGAAAACAACAATCTGCACCCAAATTATTGCATCTACACTGAGAACCATGCTGTCAGTCCCATTATGGCATGGTCGATCTTCGCTGTGCTCTGTCTTTCAGGGTTCTCGGCAATGGCATACCAGATAGCATGGACGAGGCTCCTGACAATGGTTATAGGAAACTCGGTCTATGCATTCTCCGCTATTTTGACCACGTTCCTTGCCGGGATAGCGATAGGGAGCCTGCTTTTTGTGAAGCAGATAGACAAGGTCAAGGATAAGCCCCTTCTCCTGGGAATAGTTCAGGGGATCCTTTTCCTCACAGTCATCCTTTCCCTTCCTATGATGGATTCTCTACCTGCACTCTTTATTACATTATTCCGAGGCCTCTCCGGAACCTTCATTGGGGTGGCCTTGATAGATTTTATCATAGCATCAAGCGCGATCCTCATCCCTACCCTTCTTATGGGTATCACTTTTCCAATTGCCATAAGGATATATGCCAACAAAACCGACATCCTGGGTGAAGGGACAGGAAGGCTTTATGCTGTTAACACCCTCGGATGTATATTTGGAGCCTTCCTTACCGGTTTCTACTTCATTCCATTAATAGGAGTACAAAAGACCATCATCGCCATTTCAGGGCTGAACCTGGCCGCATCAATCATTCTTGTCATACAGTCAGAAACCGTTAAATACCATATTAAAGCAGTTGCAGTCTCTATCTCCGTTGCCTTCTATCTTCTTTCATTGCTGATTATGCCGACTTGGAATGTCAGGCTCTTAAACCTTGGGGTTTTCTTTAATGCCGATATCTTCGAAGGGGCGGCAGAGACCCACATGGCTAATCTGAACAGGTTTTCCGACGAAACAAAACTACTTTATTACGAAGAGGGCGTTGGGGGAACGGTTGCTGTAACAGAGGCACATGAGCATCTTTCAATACAGATAAACGGTAAAACCGACGGAGGCACATCTACGGTTGATATCCCTCCCCAGATAATGGTCTCGGCCCTCCCCCTTCTTGTCCATCCCCACCCAAAATCGGTGGAGATTATAGGTCTCGGGAGCGGGATATCTACCGGGACCATTACCCTGTTTCCGGTAAACAGAATAGACTGTATCGAGCTCCTCCCTGAAGTGGTAAAGGCCAACAAATACTTTTCCCAGTTCAATCATAACGCCTTAAAGGACAAGAGGGTAAACCTTATTATAGATGATGCAAGGAATCACCTGACATACGATGAGACGCTACATGACATCATAATAAGCGAGCCATCGAACCCCTGGATAAGCGGTGTTTCCAATCTCTTTACCCTTGAGTTCTTCAAGATTGCAAGGAGCAGATTAAATCAGGGCGGCATCATGTCCCAGTGGATCCAGCTTAATTCTCTTGATACCAGCGAATTAAAAACCCTTTTAAACACATTCCGCACTGTATTCCCGCATGTCAGCGTATGGGCATCATCCCCCCAGGATTTGGTAGTCCTCGGTTCAGATAGCGTGATAGAACTGGACGCATCACGGGCCGCAAATGGCCTTATGATACAAGGCGTCAGGGAAGAACTTGGAAAGGCGGGGATAAATAATCTTGAAGACCTCTTCGGAAGACACCTTATGGGAGATAAAGAAGTTGAAAAATTCTGCAAGAACGCCCAAATCAATACGGACGATCACCCGGTTATAGAGTTTGAGACGCCGAAGACCTTATATAGATCGACGTCGGGTAAAAATCTCTCTGCTATTATGTCCTCTTCCGCAGTTATGCGGAAGTAGGCAAAAAGAGACTCTTGGCCTCTTAACCTTTACTCAATCACGTTCACCTTTATCGAAAGCTCATCCAGCTGCCTCTTCCCGACTTTTGAAGGGGCGTCGGTCATAAGGCATGTTCCTTTCTGGGTCTTTGGGAATGCTATTACATCCCTTATGGAATCTGAGCCGGTCAGGATGGCAATAAGCCTGTCCAGTCCAAAGGCTATCCCGCCGTGTGGAGGAGCCCCGAACTCAAGGGCCTCCAGAAGGAATCCGAACTTCTCCCCGGCCTCCTCTGTATTTATCCCAAGTTTTTCAAAGATGAGAGACTGAATGTCCTGACGGTGGATCCTTATGCTCCCTCCGCCTATCTCCGTCCCGTTAAGTACCAGGTCGTATGCCTTTGCTCTGACGACCTCAGGCCTGGTATTAAGGCTTTCCAGGTCTTCATCCATCGGAGCGGTAAAGGGGTGATGGACCGCCACATACCTCTTCTCATCTTCATCAAACTCCAACAATGGAAAGTCTGTGACCCATACAAAGCTAAACACGTTCTTATCAATCAACCCCAGTTTATGACCAAGGTGAACCCTTAACCTTCCGAGGAATGTATTGGCAACCCTGTATGTATCGGCAGCAAACAGAAGGAGGTCTCCGATTTCGGCACCGGACTTATCATTTATTCCCTTGATCTCATCCTCTGTAAGGAACTTGGCAATTGGAGACTGCCACCCTTCCGGCGTAACCTTTACCCAGGCAAGCCCCTTGGCGCCGTAAGACTTTGCAAACTCTGTAAGGGCGTCTATCTCTGCCCTTGACATGGTTGCACCGTTTTTGACGTTTATGACCTTTGCAACTCCGCCCTTTGAAATGGGGTCGGCAAACACTTTGAAAGAGGAGTTCTTTACAACATCAGAGATATCGGTTAACTCCATCCCGAATCTTACATCAGGGGCATCGAGTCCGAACCTGTCTATCGCCTCCTTGTAAGTCAGCCTTGGATAAGGCCTGTTTGGCCTTACCCCCTTGGCCTCGTGAATTACATCGCTGATCATCTCTTCCATGAGGTTCATGATGTCCTCCCTGTCTATAAAGGACATCTCTATATCTATCTGGGTAAACTCCGGCTGCCTGTCTGCCCGGAGGTCTTCGTCCCTGAAACACCTTACAATCTGATAATACCTGTCAAAACCTGATACCATAAGTATCTGCTTGAAAAGCTGAGGAGACTGGGGAAGCGCATAGAAGCTTCCAGGATTCATCCTGCTTGGCACAAGAAAGTCCCTGGCGCCTTCCGGGGTGCTCTTGGTCAGCATAGGGGTCTCTATCTCCAGAAAGCCCCTTTCATTCAGAAACGACCTTACCTTCTGCGCAACAGTGTGCCGAAGGACAATATTCCTCTGGATTATCGGTCTCCTAAGGTCAAGATAACGGTACCGCAATCTGAGCGTCTCTGCCGTATCGAGGTCATCTTCTATGGTGAATGGAGGAGTCTTGCTTTCATTCAGCACCTTCAGTGAACTGGCGATTACCTCTATCTTACCTGTCTTCAGATTCGGGTTTACAGTTCCCTCCGGCCTTCTGGAGACGTTTCCCTTAACGGCTATAACATACTCACTTCTTAAGGAATGGGCTTTGGCATGGGAAGAGGGGTCGGACTCAGGGTTGAAAACAACTTGCGTCAGTCCCTCCCTGTCCCGCAGGTCTATAAATATAAGCCCTCCGTGGTCCCTCCTTCTCTGGACCCAACCCATCAGGGTCACTTCGCTTCCCGTGTCTGAAGCGGTAAGCTCGCTACAGTTATTGCTCCTCTTCCAGCCTTCCAAAGATTCTGCCAAGATATACCTCCAAGTGTTTATGAGACTTTATAAATTCAGCTTCCCTATCCCTCTTCTGCCCTCTTTATCCCTTCTTCCACCTTCTTCTTGGTTGCCAGAAGCTCGGCCTCTTTCCCCTTTTCTTTGTCAATCACCGCCTGGGGCGCCTTATTCACAAACTCAGGGTTGTTCAACTTCCCTTGTACTTTGGTTAAATCCCCTTCAACTTTCACCATTTCTTTCTTTAGCCTCTCTGCCTCTTCTTTTGCGGCGGCAGGGGCCTTTTCAAATAAAACAAAAAACTCCATATCAGCCACTACCGCAGTGGCGGCTCCTTTAGGTTTATCATCCTCTCCGAGAAAGGTCAGCTTGGCCACCTTTGCCAGGTTTTTCAAATAGTTCTCGTTGTTGGCAATGATCCCCTTTTTCTCCTGATCTGAAGTAGATATGAGGAGGCTTACACTGGCAGACGGCGGTACGTTCAGTTCCGCCCTCAGGTTCCTCACCGCCTTTGTAGCCTCTATTACAAGCTCCATAGACTTCTCAACTGTTGCATCCTTCAGGAGGTCGCTGTACATCGGATAGTCAGCCATCATTATGCTGGCAGGGCTTACGGCGTCATCATCGAGAAACCCGGTCTTCCTGTCTATCTTCCCACCAGACAGCCGTCCTTCCTGAGTGAGGGTCTGCCATATCTCCTCTGTTATAAAAGGCATAAACGGGTGCAGGAGCCTTAATGAGGTCTCCATTGAACGGAAGAGTACATGCTGGGCCGCCCTCCTCTCTGCCTCTCCGCCTATTTTCCCTTGCAGCACCGGCTTTGCCAGTTCAATGTACCAGTCGCACAGCTCGTGCCAGACAAAGTGGTATATTGCATTTGCAGCGTCGTTGAACCTGTAAGACTCCAGGGACTCCAGTACCTCCTTTATGGCGGCGTTGGTCCTGATGACGATCCAGCGGTCAGCCAGGGAATAAGACAACTTTGAGGGCTCAATCTCTTCAGGGTTATAGTCGTTCAGGTTCATCATGGAAAATCTGGCTGCATTCCATATCTTGTTGGCAAAGTTCCTGTAACCCTCTATCCTCTCCTCGTTGAGCTTTACATCCCTTCCCTGGGCCGCCATGGCAGCCAGGGTGAATCTCAAGGCATCTGTCCCATACTTATCCATTATCACAAGTGGGTCTATGACGTTACCCTTGGATTTGGACATCTTCTGCCCCTGGGCGTCTCTGACGAGGGCATGGATGTAAACGTTTCTGAAAGGGACATCTCCCATGAACTTGAGACCCATCATCATCATCCTTGCCACCCAGAAGAAGATGATGTCAAAACCGGTAACAAGGGCCGAAGTTGGATAGTAACGCCGCACGTCATCGGTCCTGTCGGGCCAACCCATAGTTGAAAAAGGCCAGAGGGCCGAAGAAAACCATGTATCGAGGACGTCCTCATCCTGAATAAGCCTTGAAGAACCGCATTGGGGGCAATTTTCGGGGGTGGTCCGTGAAACAATAGGGATAAGTTCCTTCTTCTGGACGTTGTTGTAAGAAGGGACAGCGCCCTTTTCTCCAAACTGGGCAGGGGCAAGCCCAGCCACTACATCTGTCTTTTTCACAAATTCGATCTTGTTACAGTCAACGCAATACCAAGCAGGTATCTGGTGCCCCCACCATATCTGGCGTGATATGCACCAGTCCTTTATGTTCCTCATCCATTCAAAGTATGTGTTCTCCCAGTTCTTCGGAACAAACCTTGTTCTCCCATCCTCTACGGCCGTCATTGCCGTCTCCGCCAGAGGCTTTACCTTTACATACCACTGGGGGGAAAGATAAGGTTCCACAACGGTCCTGCATCTGTAACATTTGCCGACGGCATGTTTGTGGGGTTCATGTTTTGTGAGAAAACCTCTTTCTCTAAGTATATGGACAACCTTTTCCCTTGCCTTATGGGCGTGAAGGTCCCTGATCTCGCCAAGGATATCGGCATCAATATCAGGAATAACATCCTTCATGTGAGCCCTGTCGTTTAATATGTTAATACGCTGGAGGTTGTGCCTGTTCCCCGCCTCGAAGTCGTTGAAGTCATGGGCAGGGGTTATCTTGACCGCCCCGGTGCCGAACTCCCTGTCAACCATTGTATCTGCTATGATCGGTATCCTGCGGCCTGTAAGGGGTAGAATCACCTCTTTCCCGATAAGATGACTAAACCTTTCATCCTCGGGATGGACTGCCACAGCAGTATCTCCCAGCATCGTCTCCGGTCTTGTGGTGGCAACGATCAGATATTCTATTGCCTCCTTTTCGTCCCCTCTTAAATTAAGGGGGGATTGAGGGGGGTTATAGACCGGATATTTAATATAAAACAGAGTCCCGTCAGTATCCTCATGCTCCACCTCTATATCGGAAAGGGCAGTCAGGCACCGAGGACACCAGTTTATGAGCCTCTCATCCCTGTATATCAACCCTTCTTCATAAAGCCTTACAAAGACCTCCCTTACGGCCTTTGAAAGCCCCTCATCCATGGTGAATCTTTCCCTTGACCAGTCGCAGGAGGAACCGAGGCGTTTGAGCTGGTTGATTATCGAGCCGCCGGACTCCTCCTTCCACTTCCATACGCGCTCGATAAAGGCATCCCTTCCTATGTCATCCCTTGAGAGTCCTTCCTTGTGAAGCATCTTCTCTACGACGTTCTGAGTGGCAATGCCGGCGTGGTCCATCCCTGGAAGCCAGAGGACGTCATAACCCTGCATCCTCTTATAGCGGGCAAGGATGTCCTGCAATGTATTGTTCAGGGCATGTCCCATATGGAGGGAGCCTGTGACGTTAGGCGGGGGGATTACAATGGAGTAAGGAGGTTCCTGGGACTTATTGTTTGCCCTGAAGTAACCCTTCCCTTCCCAGACGTTATACCATTTCTCCTCAACACTCTTTGGTTCGTAGACCTTATCCAGTTCCATGATTCCTCTAATTTAAAATATAAAAAAAGGTAAAGGCAAAGAAAAAACTTTATTCCTTTACCTCTACCTTTCCCTTTACCTGTCTTTTATTGTTTTTTCTGAAGCCTCTTGATCTCTTCCTTGATAAGCATCTCTGCAAGATCAGGGACAACCTCCCATACAATCTTTTCAATGACCTCCCTGGATACCTGGCTAAGCGCAACCCTCAGCTGTTCCTCAGACATAGAAGCAGGAGCAGATGGAGGTGAAGGTATAGGCTCGGGTGTAGGAGGCGCAGCCGAGACCTCTCGGCTAAAGGCCTCAGGTTCAAAGGTCTGTTCATAACCTTGAACGATCTCAGGCTGGGGTTCAATCTGGACCTCAGGCACAACAGGGGCTACAGGGACCTCTTCTTCGAAAGTAAACTCCTCTGGAGCCGCAATAGACTCTTCTGTTACTATCTCAAGCGGTTCTTCCGCAGGTTCAAGAGAAACCTCCTCTAATTCAAATTCTGAAACCTCCTCAACAGGCGCTACTTCAGCCACCTCTTCCTCTTCGGTTTCAAAAATAAACTCTTCTTCCGGCACTTCCTCCGCTGGAGCAAGTTCCCCGCCTAACGGTATCTCTTCTGCTGCAAAACCTAACTCCTCTTCAACAGAAGCAGCCTCTTCAATAAGGGGTGCCTCCATGACCTCTTCGACCTCTTTCTCTTCAGCCTCCTCAAAGGCAAAAGAGTCCCAGAGCTCTTCTTCCCCGGCTTCGGCAGCAGGAGCGGCCTCTTCAGATTCACCCATTTCCCATACGTCTTCCGCTGGAACCTCTTCCTCAGCAGATTCGGCAGGAGCCACCTCTTTCGGGGCCCCTTTTTCTACAGCCTCCTCCATCATGGTCCCCCAGAAGTCTTCTTCAACTGTGGGGGCCGGGACGGCCACAGGCGGCGCCGGAGGCTTGGGAGGTGCAGAAATAACCGGGATAACGGCCGGTGCCGGGATAGGCTGGACAACCGGTGGCGCCGCTGTCACAGCAACTGGTGCAGGAGCAAACGGTTTGGGCGGTGCAATAGGTGCAGCAGGAGTCACAACTCTGGCTTCTGCAGCGGAGGGCATTGCAGGTCTTGCGCTTATAAGCTCTTTTACCTTCTGAATCAGTGCCTGGGATTCAAAAGGTTTTATTATATACCCATCAGCACCGGCCTTCTTTGCCAGGTCTTCATCAAAAGGCTCGAAGGTGCCTGCAAGGAGGAGGACAGGAATGGCCTTCAGTTGAGGATCATTCTTTATGGCCTCGCATACCTCATACCCGTTCTTTTGCGGCATAACGACATCTGCAAGGATTATGTCCGGCCTTATCTCCATTGCCTTAACTATGGCATCAGAGCCGTTATCGACGGCGGTTATCTTATAATCTTCTCCGGCAAAGGTCAGGGCAATGACCTTCTGTATCGTTATGCTGTCGTCAGCAAGCAATATCTGTCTGGGCATCTGTACCTCCTTAATCCCCTGCCTTAATCCACTTTTTATATTTCTAATGTTTTAAAATCAAGAAGAGAAAATTCTATACCGTTGTATTCACCGGTTCCCTGAATGTAACCATTTTCTCTTTTTTCAAAAGGTATATCTTCCAGCTCTAATAGGTCAGCTGGGATTATGCCATAAATTAGATCTGAAAATACCCCGAAATCCTCTGAAACGCCCCTGACTATCACCAAGAGTTCCCCTTCCTCTTTACCGTCGATGTTCAAAAGTTTGAGGAGGTTAAGGACAGGGAGAAGACCATCCCTGTAAAAAACAATGCCTTTTGCCGCCGGTGGAGCCATAGGTACGGGGGTCAAGGCGATTTTTTCTATTACCCTCTCAACATGGTCCAACTCAAGACCAAAGGTCTTACCGCTATTCTCAAAGATCATTATCAGGTCGCTACTATTTTCAATCAATCAAGCAGACCTCATTGCAGCAATTTCGTTATCCCTTAAAATTCCTTTAGGGTTGAGAACAAAGGACATCTTATTGTCAAGCCTGTATACAGCCTCTATATACCTGTTATGCCCGGTTCTAAACATCGATGGGAACCTGTATACAGTCCCCTTCCCTTTGGCGACTTCCAATATCCTGGTTATCAACAATGCAAAGGGTCTATGATCGGCTTCAACAACAAGAAGCTGCAATGTGCCTGTCATGGGAAAAGGCGGCATCCCGCTGCGTTCCGCCAGGTCCAGTAGAGGAATCCGCGTACCTCTAAAATCTAATTTATATCTGAATGGTCCCTCTTCCTCTGAATATACCCTTTCCGCAGGAACCTGAGCGACCTCCAGGAGAGTGCCGATCTCCAAGGCATATATGAATTCCCGGACGGAGAAGAGCATCAGGGATGATTCATCAGCCATACATCTCCATATATCTGTGCCCTAAAGGCAATACTGTTCAGATAGGTGTTATTAGTTAGTTCACCCCCACCCTAACCCTCCCCCGTCAAGGGGGAGGGAACTCTAATAAATCTCCCCTCCCCTGGCGGGAGGGGATTGAGGGGAGGGGGAACGTATTATACGCCTAAGTGAACATCATTGGCCCCAAAGGGCCGTAAAAGG
>JAUSKU010000088.1 GCA_030646755.1 Deltaproteobacteria bacterium | reverse complement strand
GCTTACCCAGTAATCGGCAAGCCGGGTGTCCGCACGATAGATATTAGCCAACATCACCGGAGGCGGAGCAAACTCAGCCGAGTGCGCAACCGACCCTGGCAGCAGCAATAGCCCCACGGCATAAAGTAGCAGGAGGAAGACTGTTTTTTGATTAATTATTTTCGTCATTTTTCCGTTGATTGGTAAATTGTGGTGAAATGGCAAGCGGCTTGCGACACTTTGCAAGCAAGTTCGATTTGAGCTATTTCAAGTAGTCTTATCTGCATTATTTCCGGTACTTGGCCAGAACTTCTTTGAGGGTTATGGCCCTGATTTTACCAGCCTGATATGCGGCAACTCTGTCTTCAACCTCTTTACGCCATAGAGTATCTAAATGTTCATCCGGCTGGTCAAGACTAGCCAGTAGGTCATCAACAAGAGTTGCTCTTTCCCTGAAAGGAAGAGTCAATGCTTCTTTTAATATTTGCTGTGTGTTGGCTGGCATTTTAGTGCCTCCTCATGGTTTTTACTATTATTGCACCTGAAAACTTCTTGGTCAAGCATAGAATCTTGCGAGGAAGACTTGGGGACGAAATGAGAACCCGTCCCTGATTTTAATCCTGATTTTAATGCCGTCAACGATGAGCTAACCCGCTTGGCGGGTTGAGCGATTGGTTAGGATAGACTATGTGAGGCCTGGCACAGATAGGACCCACAGTGTCTCCGGTGCAATATCGATATTCCCCGGCCAAACAACAGTGCCGTATTGGACAGAAGCTTTAAAAAATAGCGGAGAGTTGAGAAGCTTGACAAAAGGTTTTTTATCAAAAAAAGGTTTCATGTCGAATATGCGCTTCTCCCCATTTTCAAAAGTGAGTTCTAAGGTATAATCTTCCCTCGTTTTTACGCTTATGACATCAAGTAGTGTTTCCATAATCTCCTCCTTACTGAAGCGGTGCGATACGAAACGGTTCGTCACCGGCAACGGCGAGTTCCCAGTCTGCCGTCAGTTCATCGCGGTGAATGTCGACCCAGACCTGTACCATACGAAGCTGGCGAGGTGGAAAATCACCAGCAAGAACACGGCCGTCGTCAATGGCTATTGAAGCCTTTTCCCCTTGGTAGCGCACATGTATGTGCGCGTATGGTGCTGTTCGTTATCTCCATAGAAAATGGAAACTATAATTCCGAAGAACATTGAGATTGTAGGCACTACGCCTCCATCTTATTTAATTTGTGAATATTATACCAGAAAACGGCGGACTAATTGCACCGGAAATTTGAGGCATTCTATCGCAGAGCTAAGGGGCCAAAGGCCCCTTGAGCGATTTGTTAGGCATATTTACATTTGTCCAATGTCAAGGGCGGACCACTTTGTCTTCTCTTTCGAGAGTCTGTTTTTTTCTTAATTTCTGATGTATCGTTTTGTCCACAGATACACTTGAGAATTGGACGAAGAAAGTGAAATCCATTCTTCATTCTGTTCAATCTCTACTTTCTGTTTAATATATAACTCAACATCGCTTCTTGTAAATTCTAAAATGCGCTCATCTTTGTTATTAATCAATCTCTCCACAAAATTACACAACTGTCCATCATCAGAGAATTCATATTCATGATGTGAATTTTGGGTGTATTGGAATAGAGATTTAGACATTGTCGGTTCTGGCAGTGGTAGGTCGCTGAAGTATGTATCAATACTTGCTAATTTTGAAGGACCCTTTGGTTGAAGAAAGCTAACTATATGTTCAGTATGTGCCCTTAGCGCTGAGCTTCGCTTTGTGTCATTGTCAGTGGAATCTATCTTGTACACTGAAGGCTTGAGATCAAATCCAGATCCATTGGAGTTAACAAATTCAATTTTAATTACCTCCAATGGGTTATTGAGCTCCCAGGCACTTTTCCGTTTTATAATGCGTATAAACATGCTTAGGCAGACTCAAGCATGCTAATAGCATCATGTGCTGCACTACGCACACCCTTACTTGTATCATTTAGTGAGACATCTTGTATAGCTTCGTGAATTTTACTAGAGTCGAAAATATGTCTTTGTAGTCCATAGATTGCACCTTCTCGAACAGGAGCAAATTGATGTTTAAGAAGTGGAAGCAGAGTCGTTTCTACAAGCTCTGTGTTTTTAGACAGTCCTAGGGATTCCGCAGCGAACGTAAGTAGTGTATCTTCTATCTCGTTGTTTTTGATAAGTGCGACAAGTATACCAGGGTGATTCTGTGCTAGATAATCAAATTCATCTTGGCAATGTGTTGGCCATTTATGAATGTTGGTTATATCGTTTTTTACCCTTTTACTGCTTATTACAGTAATATTTGAGCTAGTATTTTGATTAGTGCGCATTTCAGCATCAGTAAGTGTAATTACCGCACCTGCAACGACTCCTATGGCTCCAACAACTGCATAGGTAATAAATGTGTTGCAGGCATTTATATTGGGTTTTGCTATTTTCATGCTTGTAGGAGGTTGCTTGGAAGCGAGTTTAATAATGTATAGACCGTTCTCTTCTTTTATTTGAGGTTCGAAAGCCGGGCTAATCATTTAGTCTCCTTTTCAAGTGAAGAAGAAAGTATTGGAGGTAGAGAAGAAGAAATGGATTCAATATATCGAATGAACGCAGCTAAAATCGACATTGTCGTGTCAATATGAATTACTGGCAGTACTGGATATTTTTGTAGAGTTTCCTTACCTGAGATTACTATTGGGTGTATATAGTGAAAATCAAGTGAAACCTCTCGCCCAGCATATGACGTCACAATTGCATTCGCTGTAAAATATAAAAGTTGCTCGGGCTCATTGTCAATAGGACTCAATTCCGCAACTGTTATAGATTTTTTCGCAACTAGTATTTCCATTTGAGGGGCAAACTCAGTTAGAGTATCAATATATCTGCTGACACCTTCGGCGGAGATTGCAATAACTATACATGTCTTTACAACGCGTGAGAGCATCTTACGTTGGCCAAAACAAACGAATAAGGTTCCGTCTTCGATATACGCCCATATACTGTTTGCAAAGAATCTTTTCTCCGGTTGCGAAATATTTTTAAGTTCAATTGTAACTGAATGGCCTACCTGCGGCGTTTGGTTTTTATTTTTTGTGATCTTAATCTTTTTAGCCATTTTTCACCTCTACCATATTTTATAACATGTAAGTATCGCAATCGCAATATGCAATCCTATAGTCAGCCTCCATTAAAGTGTTATTTACTAAATTTAGTTATAAACAATCTGAGTGAATCTGCCATGTGGTAACGCGGACGTAACCCGTTTATCGGGTTGACGGACTGGTTGGAAAGCCGCGCTCATTTGACTTTTACACTAACCGGTCGCTATCCCTATTTTCTATAATATCAAAGTAACCCTTGGTATTTTAAGAAATACTTTTTGTATAGCGTACTATTTTGTTCGGACAAAAACCTAAGCAGCGATTCAGCAAATTCTCTCTTCTCAGTCACACCCTCAGCTATGTCAATAGCTTTTTCGAAATAAACGATTGCTTCGTCTAAATCCTGATTTTTAGTGAAAGAGTAACGCGCCATGAATCTGAAATAGTTAGCATCATGAATCAAGTCAATTGCATAAGCCTTTAGTTCTTCATCAAGTAGTTTCATCTGTTGTTGATTCATAAGATTGTTGCAATAGTAAAAAACATGGTGCAGCAACTGTGGGAGATTTGTTTCTTTTTTAAAAAGCGCTATAGCTTGCTTAAGATAACTCCAACCTTTCTCATACTGAGCGATAACCGGATTGCTTAACGTTTTGCCTAACCGGCTTTTAAGTTTTGAATTGTCAGGAAATTTCTCATCCAGTTTTTCGAGCATTGGTAAAACCTGATGATAAGAGTGATACAAATTTATTGCTCTGTATAAAAATTTATCATAGGTTTTATATTCAGAATCAGTCAGATTCCAAATGGAATCAAGAGAATTTAAGATTAACAAGTAATGGTTTCGATTATTATTGAAATGGAGCCCTCTAGGTTGCACCATCAAAGTATCGTAATTTGTTTTTGCTTTGTACTTGTCTGGTTTGAAGAACAAGTATATCTGCAACAGATTAAGATTCGGTTGCCTTTGTTTTGACATACTAATTGCTCTTTTGCATATCGCTATCGCTTCATCAATCTGATTATTTTCCCGATAAGTGATGCCCAGTTCATTTAAGGAGGGAAGATGTTTGGGTTCAATCTCCAAAGCCCTCACGAAGGTTTCTATGGCTTTAGTTTTCTGATTATTTTCCCGATAAGTGATGCCCAGTTCATTTAATGAGGGTAATGCCTTCGGTTCAATCTCCAAAGCCCTCAGGAAGGTTTCTATGGCTTTAGTTTTCTGATTATTTTCCCGATAAATGATGCCCAGTTCATTTAATGAGGGTAATGCCTTCGGTTCAATCTCCAAAGCCCTCAGGAAGGTTTCTATGGCTTTAGTTTTCTGATTATTTCCCCGATAAGTGATGCCCAGTTCATTTAAAACTTTTACGTTATCAGGTTCAATCTCCAAAGCCCTCAGGAAGGTTTCTATCGAGTTGTTCTTCTGATTGTTTTGGCGATATGCAATGCCAAGTTCGTTGTAGTAAGCTGGCTTGTCGGGATAGAGATTGATAAGTGTGGTGTAGTTGCGAATGGTTTTTATTCTGTCTTTGTCAATTAAACCCTTGATATTTTTACTCTCAAATAGCTTTTCCACACGAAACTTAAATGAGAACAATTCTTCTTTGCCTGCCTTTGTAAAATGCAATATTGCTTCATTCAGCCATTTCCAGTCATCATCGGTTCTGCCGGTGATTCTATTTTTGAAATACTCCCCTAACTTCAAGTGCAAAGCTTCTTTGTTTTGCAGCCTGAAGTATGCAAAGTCTCTAATCATTGCATGGCTGCTGAATTTGCCTTGATCATCCATATCCACAAAACTCTTTCGCTTATGCAATCCTTCAAACAACTTCAAGTCATAAGAAGGGAGTTGTCTTATAGTCTCAATATCAGAAACACCAAATAACGCGCTGAATTCACAAAGCAATTTTATCTCTTTGCCATTTCCCTTTTGAAAGATCCTGTTGAGCAGCCGACCACTATAATCTCTTCCATCCGGATCAATGCTCGCCTCAAACTTAGGAAGGTCAGTCAATAACTCATGTAAACTCTCACTATATGGTTTGGCATCAATTATCAATTGCCCTCCGAGCGGATAGCCCTGCGCCTTCTCAAAAATAAGATGAATTTCTTCTTCTGTCAGGGTGATGTTTTTATCATGAATATAGTTCTGAATTACCTGCTTGAATTCAGGTTCCTCAAGAGGAAATATTTTGTGATTCGGAAAATCATTCATACGATGATTGACATTCGATGGAACAGCCCTTGAAAGGATCAATATCTTCCCTTTTCCAATTCCAATCAGTTTTGGTAGAAGTGATTTTACTTCTTCCAGTTGAACTTCATAGTAATCATCAAGAATTAGGTGAGTATTGTTCTCCTGAAATTTTTCAACAAACTTGTTCTGCCTTTCTTCCAGCGATAATTTATCATCAGGGTTTGGTAGGAGGCAGATTTCAAAGAACTTGTTTAAGGTGAAGTCCTCATTTGGACTTACAACATGATAGAAAAAAGGTTTGCGTTTGTAATCTTTTATACAGCAATAGAGCAAATGCGATTTGCCCATTCCACCAACACCATATAAGAGAAGGAAGTGTTTTTGTTCGTTGTTAAAAAATTCATTCAGATAGTCAATGTCTGCTTGCCTTCCGATATAGCTTGCTACAAACGTTTTTACTGGCGGAATGGAAGGTTGGTATTCAGCTTTATCCTTTAAGTTTTTTTCAACTCGCGGCTTAGTTTCCTCAAGCGTTAGTTGGCGCAGATTTCCGTTTTCAAAAACAAACGGTAGCTCTGCTTTGACCAGTGAACGATTTGGGTCAGGGTTTGGAAATGCAACTTTCTTGTTTGCTAAATTACATTCGACAATTAAGCATCCGGCAATCATAGGCATCTCAATTACTCGTCTATCTATTCCATCATCTCTTGTAAGCCCCGCTTCTTTGAATTCTAAAAAACCTTCATTGTAATTATTCCCAAAAAATGCTGACCGCCCATCAGAAATTGAATTGCATAATGCATTGCAATACACTACGTAGATTCCATCTGCATGCTCTTTTACAATTATGTCAATAGATTGATGATGCTCTTTTCCTTTCGACTGTACAGCAATAACGCAAAGAATATCCAAGTCAACATTTAAGAACTCGTCCCTTGTCTTTCTATAGAACTCATCGGCACAAATCATTACTGCAAGATTTCCCACAGGTGTGTTCTGAAAATAAGAATGATCTGTTCCTGCTAACGGTCCATATCCAGAGATTTGTGAAACTTCATAAGGCGACAAATTATGTTTTTCGGTTTTGTATTGAATACCCTCGAAAAAAACAGACGCAGTATTGTAAAACTTTCCTTCACGCTGAAGATAAGTACTTCCTGCCACCACAATAACACTATTGGAGGAAGTCCAAGTCTTAATCTTTGCGTGGTATTTTTCGGGAATTGCAAACTCAGGAAATACAATTAAATCAACCTTCTCAGCATTCCCTTTAGCCAAAACCAGATCCAGAAATTCCTCATTATCTTTAGTTAATTCAATTTGGAATAATTGGTTTACATCTCTCTTTATTTGTGACGGCTCCCAAGAAGGTTGAGCTATGAGAATTATTGCCTTCTCATTTTTAGGCTGGTAAAGATTTATTGGGTTCAACTCAATCCTCATTAGATAAAAAGTTTAATTTCAATGCGAAAGTGATATTTCATATTGAACATGAGGGACGCTATCAACTATATATTTAACAAGTTTTTCTCGACTTCGTTCGATTTGTAATGTTAACAAGAAAGCTTGCTATCACCACTTTTGTAAGGTTAACAAGTTAGTATCTAATCCCTGCCATCTTTACTTTTTTCATGATATCCGCAATAGCATTCTTTTTCGCATATATGTGTGTAAGATGTTTGTAAACTTTCCTGCAATATATTATTTGTGAAGTGATTTGTCAATAAATTTGATGCAACTATTTCGACATCAAACCTCTGCGAATAGAATGGGGCGATGTTTTTGAACGATGGAAAGCGGAAAAAACCGTAAGTCTTAATTAGTCGGATTAACGGTGGGCGCAACCCACCCTACTACTGGTAATCGTGGCCCACGATCAGGAGGTAGGCAAAAGCGCAGGAAGGCTTATAGAGCTGGTGGATGGGCAGATAATGAAGGATGAATATCTATAAACAAGACATGGGTGCAACAGTTCAGGATGTTGCAGCCATAGCACATTTTCAGATAGGCGTCAGAGGCCATCTACACAAAAACCATTTGTATGGCGGAAGAGGGAAGACAGGAATAATGTCATTTCATAGGATACCATCTTCCAATAACAAATATCTTCTCCCCTTCCTTGGCGTCATCATTGTTATCAGCTGGTATCCTATATCTCATGGTCTCCTCCAAAACCTCTTTTAACGGTCTGGTCCTTACCCCTCCCTGGCATCCTGGTTTTTCCTTGTCATAATCCAGGCGGCTCTCAATGACCTTGTCTTTGTCAAGGATGATGATGACATGCCCTTCCCATATTATCAAATCCAGCGGTTCCACCTTTTCGATAATCTTCGGGATACTCAATCCAACTATCTGAACAGGTTCTCCAAAAGCTATCAAGGCATCGGTATTCCTCGGTGTATAGCCGTTTGTCGCCTCATAAAGGAGACCGGAGCAATCTGCTCCCTTTAATATCCATCGGTTTTGTAGTTCAGGACTGATATCAGATGACGGGGAATAAAAGGAGAGCATCTCTGGAATGCCCTCTCTTAAATTGCCCCCCCATACATAGGCACTCCCTTCCGCTGACATAAGATTTTCAATTACAGTCTGCTTGGAAGGAAGTGGTCTTGGCCTTTCAGGAGGCTGTTTTTCAAGGCTCTTTACAAATCTGCTGTCTATGAACAGCTCCTTTTTTGATGGGTAATCATCTGTTGTTACCTTATAGATGGTCGTTTTACTACTTTTTACCGTATCTTCAATCCTGAAGGCCGTTTCAGGAAGTGCTATAAATTCCAGTTCCCTGATCTGCCGGCAACTGGTCATGCGGAGGGTCTTCCCGTCGTGCCCGCCAAAGATTTCCGGAAAATCAGGGATGTTGAAGACAGGGATGGGAAGTTCGGCTGATGCGTAATGTTTTGCTATATCAGCTTGCTTCCGGTCCGTACAGCCTGAAACTGCAAGGAGCAAAATTGTTATATGTATGTATAATAACGATCTAACGCGGGTTTTCACTCTATCCACTTGACCGTCTCGCCTACATCCACCCTTTGAGTCCTGTAACTGTTGGCCTTGTCTTCCCAATTAGGGTAGCCGATGGAGATGCCGAGGATGAGCCTCTTGGTCTCCGGTATATCGAGAAACTTCTTTACTGCTGCTGGATGGTCTATCAGAAAGGCTTGGGGAACGGTTCCCACCCCATGGGCATTTGCAGCAAGCATTAGGCTCTGGGCAAAAAGCCCCATATCGAAGATAGACCAGGTTGGAAGGGATGAATCCTGGAAAAGAAAGATGCCGTGAGGGGCGCCGTAAAAGCGGGAGTTAGCTGTCTTGGACTTCTTTAAAAGGCCTGGGTCGTTGAGGTCAATCCCAAACGCCTCACTCCTTTTAGCCAGATTTTCCTTGATCCTCTTGGCGATCTCATCCGGCCATGAAACAGGTTCGGGTATATCAGGTTTCGGCGGCGTGTCCTTCTCTATAAGCTCAACCAGCGCCTTTGACAGGGCCTCCTTCTTCTCCCCCGATACTATGGCCACCTCCCAGGGCTGGCTGTTCTTGTAAGAGGGGCTTCGAAGGGCCGTCTCGACTATATCTACGAGTACCTCCTTTGGGACCGGTTCAGGCTTGAATTTCCTAATGCTCATCCTTGTCTTGATGCATTCTATGGCATCCATATATTCCTCCTTTATCTTTTCCGAGATTATATCAGCAGAAAAAGACCTTGACAATGTATGTGTTCGTCCCTATGATTTCTCGAAAAAGGGTTGGAGAGTGAAGATAAAGCTGGCCCCAATGACGGATGGCGATATTGATGAGGTCCTGGAGATTGAGAAGCTCTCCTTCCCATCTCCATGGTCAAAAAGGCTTTTCCTGAATGAACTTGCAAATCCCAACTCCAATATTGTTCTTGCAAGAGACGACACGGATACCCTCCTGGGTTTTGTATGCTTCTGGATCGTGGCTGACGAAACCCATATACTGAACATTGCTGTACATCCGAAGTTTAGGAGGCAGGGGATCGCAAAAAGACTTCTTACACATGTCCTGGAATCTGCTAAAAACAAAGGTATAAGCTATTTTGCCCTGGAGGTCAGGAACCGGAACCAGGCTGCAATAGAGTTTTATAAGGGTTTTGGGTTCAAGGCTGTGGGTGTAAGGAAGGGATATTACGCCGATACTGGTGAGGATGCTATCTTGATGGAATTGGAGATTAAAGGACAGACGAATGTATCAAGTTAAATCAAGAGTCATAAAAAATGAAGAGGTAGCGGAAGGCTACTTCAGGCTTTCCCTGGAATGTCCTGAAGTTGCTGAAAAGGCTGGCCCTGGCCAGTTTGTGATGCTAAGAGTCGGAAACAGCTATGACCCTCTTTTGAGAAGACCTTTCAGTATCCATAGGATTAATAAGTGGTCAGGAATCGAGATACTCTATAAGGTAATAGGCAAGGGGACCGGGATGATGGCCCATATAAAGGCTGGCGAGGGCGCAAGCGTGATAGGGTCCTTGGGTAACGGCTTTTCTTTTACAGAGGAGCTTGGGGAGGCCCTGGTTGTCGGAGGAGGAATTGGCGCAGCCCCTCTGCTTGCCCTGGCGGAAAAATTGACAGGTAAAGGTATAGGTGAAGAAAGGAAGGTAATTGTCTTTCTCGGCGGGAAGAGCAAGGAGGATATTCTTTGCGTCGAGGAATTCAAGGAGATAGGTGCGGAGGTTCAAATCGCTACAGACGATGGAAGTCTTGGGCATAAAGGGTTTGTGACGGAACTGTTAGAGCGATACCTTGGGCAGCCGCAAGGGACTGCCCCTACACGAATCTTCAGTTGCGGTCCCCATCTGATGTCTAAAAGAGTTGCCGAGATAGCTAAAAAATATAATACTCCATGCCAGGTCTCTCTTGAGGCGCACATGGCGTGCGGAGTAGGGGCATGTCTGGGGTGCGTTATTAAAGTGAAGGGGTCAGGGGTCAGGGGTCAGTTTTAAACCAACCACTGGCCACTAAAGCAGCCACCGGATGCGGCTGCGACTCAAACTTTGTCCCTTGCGACGCTCAGGGTTCAGAGACCGCATACAAGCGGGTCTGCATGGAAGGGCCTGTGTTTGATGCAGAGGAGGTAGTTTGGGAATGAGTTCGGAGTCAAATAAGCCACCGGCCACTGACCACCGGCCGCTGACCACTGTTACTATCGCCGGCCTTAAGCTAAAGAACCCTGTAATGGTGGCCTCCGGGACCTTCGGATATGGAGAGGAGTATTCCCCTTACATAGACCTGAACAGGCTTGGGGCCATTGTGACCAAGGGGCTTTCCATAAAGCCGAAGATGGGGAATCCAACACCGAGGATTATAGAGACCCCATCCGGTATGCTGAACGCCATAGGTCTCCAGAATGTTGGGATTGATGCCTTTGTGAAGGACAAGCTCCCTTTTGTCAGGCAGTTTGATGTGCCGGTTATAGCAAACTTCTTCGGGAATACCTTGGAGGAGTATGGGGAGGCGGCAAGGAAGCTTTCCGACTGTGACGGGGTCCATGCCCTGGAGGTGAATATCTCCTGTCCCAATGTAAAGGAAGGGGGGATCGTCTTCGGGATAGATCCGAAGGCCGCAGCCAGTGTGATTTCCCTGGTAAGGAAATCCACAAAGCTCCCTGTGATAGCCAAGCTCTCTCCGAACGTGACCGACATAACCGTTATGGCGCGGGCGGTGGAGGATGCCGGGGCCGATGCCGTATCTCTAATTAATACACTTACAGGAATGGCGATAGATGTAAGGACCAGGAGGCCAAGGCTTGCAAATATAACAGGAGGACTTTCAGGCCCTGCCATCAGGCCTGTGGCAGTACGGATGGTCTGGCAGGTGGCAAATGCCGTGAAACTTCCGATTATCGGGATAGGCGGGATTATGACTGCTGATGACGCCCTGGAGTTCATAATTGCCGGTGCAACGGCGGTCCAGGTCGGGACCGCCAACTTTGTAAACCCCACAGCAACGATGGAAATCATAGATGGTCTGGAAAAATACCTCATCGACAACCATATTGCCGACATAAAAGAGCTTGTCAGGAGCCTGAATATTCAGGCCTCGCATTAATCCATGTCAACCAATAATCCCTATTACAGACCGCTTTTACTTTTACTGCTCGTAACCACAGCCTTCCGCCTATTCTATATCAACCTCATAGAACTTACCCCGGATGAGGCCTATTACTGGGACCTTTCCAGAAGGTTGCAGCTTTCCTACTTTGACCATCCTCCGATGCTGATGTATATGATAAGTTTCTTTACAAAGGTCTTTGGAAGCACGGAATTCGCCGTGAGGCTGCCGTCCGTGATCATCAGCAGTATCGTTACCGCTGTTGTCTTCCTCCTCGGGAAGGAACTCTTCGACGAAAGGGTAGGGTTCTACTCCGCCTTCCTTGCCAACGTCACCCTTATCTATTCCGTTGGAGGGGTCCTGTCAACTATCGATACACCTTTTGCCCTCTTCTGGGTCTCGGCCCTTTATTTCGGTGTCAAGGCCATAAAAACCAGCGACGGCAAGTGGTGGTATCTGAAAGACGTTGCCCTGGGTCTGGGGATGTTGAGCAAGTATGTAATGGTCCTCTTCATCCCGGCATTCCTTATATTTATCCTTTTATCCAAGGAACACCGCCACTGGCTGAAGAGGAAGGAACCATATGTAGGCAGTTTAATAGCCATCCTGATATTTTTACCTGTTATTATATGGAACGCTCAAAATGACTGGATTTCATTCAAGTTCCAGCTTGCCCACGGCCTCCAGATAAAAAAGAAGAAGACAGGGCTTCCATCTCTTATAGAATACATAGGAAGCCAGGCAGCCGTCCTTTCTCCTTTACTGTTTGTTGCATTGATCTGGGCCACTGTCAGGGGAGTTATTGTCTGGTTAAAAGAAAGGGATTGGAGATACCTCTTTCTGGTCACCACCTCAGCCTTTGTTTTCCTCTTTTTCGGATATTCGAGCCTGAGGGCAAAGGTCGAAGGGAACTGGCCCATGTCTGCATATTTTATGGCAATAATCTCTCTTGCATCCCTCTATTGTCAAAGCAGCTATCAAAAGAAGAAGGTCTTTGCGGCTCTTGTTGCCGGTACAGCCCTTTTGTTTACGATATTCGCCCACATCCAGGGTGTAACCCCTGTCATCTTCATAAAAAAAGACCCGACAGACCAGCTCCATGGCTGGAGTCAATTTGGGAAAGAGGTTGGAGATACATTGAGGGACCTTAAAATAGAGGAAGGGCAAAAAACCTTTATTTTGGCCAATTCTCACCAGCTTACGGCAGAACTTGCCTTCTATACCCCTTCTCAGCCGAGGGTTTATTCCATTTCTAATTCAAATATGTAATAATGGTCTCATCCCATTGGAGGTGGGACTTTGGCACGAATTGCAAGTGGCAAAAAGTTGCTTGAAAAAGCAAGGGAATGTTTGGCAAAAGCCCGTACTGTTAGCGAGTTAAGACAGGCACAGGCTGTGGTCTTTCCCTTGGAGTTTGGCTGTTCCATGGAACGAACGGCAA
>JAUSKU010000087.1 GCA_030646755.1 Deltaproteobacteria bacterium | reverse complement strand
TTTTCTTTCTCCCTTTGGCCATTATTATGGGCAATCATTAACATAAGTATGTGAAAATGTACAGAGTTTTTTTCAACGATAACAATATTCTAACGGGTAAAGACAGGGCAGCAGGAAGCATACCGAACAGTATTGGGACAGCATCGTCTTTGTCGAAAAAGGAGAAATAAGGGCTAGAGGGATAATAAGAAGGCACAGGCTGGCGGAAAGGCTCTTTACTGAACTATTCCTTATAGAAGACGATACAAAGATAGAATCGAATGCATGTGAGTTTGAGCATATCCTTTCGCCTGAGGTAACCGAAAGCGTATGCACATTCCTGGGACACCCTCCGACATGTCCTCACGGAAGACCGGTTCCAAGAGGCAAGTGCTGCGAGAAGTTCCATAAGGAGATGAAGCCCCTTGTGACCCCGCTTAACGAGCTTCAGCCGGGAGAGGAAGGAAGGATCGTATTTATAGCCCCTAAAAACCACGCAAGGCTCGACCGCCTGAGCATCATGGGCATCATGCCGGGAAGCATAATCAGGCTTCACCAGAAGAGGCCTTCTTATGTCCTGGAGATAGGGGAAACCACCCTGGCAGTGGATAGCGATATAGCGAAGGAGATATATGTCAAGAGAGTCTAAAAAAAGTGGTCAGGGGTCAGGGGTCAGGGGTCAGCCGGCAAACAGACATCTCACGTCTCGCGTCTTAAGCACTTTTGCCGCGGCACTCATTGCTCATTGCTCATTGCTCATTGCTCCTTCCTACGTGCAGGCCGCTCGTCCCCTTGTTACAGAGGATGCAGTGGTTGCCGGGAAAGGGATTACCCAGCTTGAGGCTGGGATTGATTATACAAAGGTTGGGAACAAGGGCGAAGGGACTACCTTTATTGTCTCTCCTATCCACGGGGCAACAGAGGACACTGAATTTTCTCTTATACTGCCTTACATATTTGGCAGGCCTGACACGCCCTCGGGAGTAGACGGCTGGGGGGATATATCGTTCATAATGAAGCATCTCGTAATTGCGGAAGGTGACAAAATACCGGCACTCCTGCTAAGAATGGCGCTTAAACTCCCTACAGGAGATGAGGAAAAAGGTCTTGGAACCGGAGATACCAATGTAGGCTTTTCAGGTGTCCTCACCAAAGGGTTTGGCCCCGCAACGGTACATTTGAACCTTGGTTATACATTCGTTGGCGACCAGGATGAGGACAGTGATAACAATGAGGTAAATTACGGGGTTGCTGGAGAATATATAATTGGAAAGAAGACCAGAGTAGTAGGGGAGATATACGGCCTCTACCACCCCGAATATAAAGCAAAGGAGATAGAGAGGAGGGCCCTGTTAGGTTTAACTTACAGGCTTGATGATACGTTCACTATTGATCTTGCCGGGAAGAGGGGGCTTGAGGGGGCCAGTGACGAGTATGGATTTATAGGAGGGGTGACGATAACATTTTAAAATTGTAGGGGCGGCCCTGTGTGGCCGTCCTTGGGCAACCACATCGGGTTGCCCCTACGATACGCCATTATATACGCATACCCTGTTCCTACCTTCTCTTTTTGCCTGATAAAGGGCTTCATCGGCCCTTCCAACAACTTCTGAAATAGTTTTGCCGTCCTCTGGGAACGCAGCTATCCCCACGCTTATTGTTATCCTTCCACCTGGCTGGGCTTCTCTTTTATGGAAATTAAAGCCTTCTATAGCTATTCTTATCCTCTCAGCAGTTAAGGCGGCGCCTTTACTCTTGTCAGTCTGGGGAAGTATGATACTGAACTCCTCCCCTCCATATCTGGCCACAACATCTATATCCCTTATGCTGCTCTTAAGTATCTGAGCTATCTCTTTTAAGACATCATTGCCCTTTAGATGTCCGTGGGTGTCGTTGTAATGTTTGAAATAGTCTACGTCGATCATCACTATGGAAATGTTTTGTTTATACCGGTTAGCCCTTTTAAATTCCTCATTCAGGCTTCTAACAAAAAAACGATGGTTGTAAAGCTTTGTGAGGTCATCGGTTACGGCCATCTGCTCTGTTTTCTCGAGGAGCATGATGTTTTCAATTGCGAATGTGGCCTGGGTAGAAAGGAGGGATACTATAGATACCTGAGACTTATCAAATTCCCTCGGCTTAAAATCATTTACGTAAAGGATCCCCACTATCTTCCCTTCCGCCCTCAAAGGGACCGCCATAAAGGACTTGACTCCTTCATCCAGAATCACCGGATTATGCTTAAACGGATCTTTTGATATATCAGATACTATAACAGGGGTCTTGCTATCAAGGATCATGCTGGTTATGCCTCCGGTGTTCAACTTCCACCGCTTTATCTTGGAAAAACGAGGAGAAAAGCCCTTGGAATGGGCCATAACCATCTCCCCGCTCTCCTCATCGAAAAGGACAAGGCTCCCGGCTGCGGCATTGCTTAACTTGATAGCACTTTCAACAATAGTGTTGAGTGCCTCTTCCCTTCTCTCGGCAGATGACAGCATCAGGCCTATCGTGTAAAGGGTCTGCTGCTCTAGAAGCCTGTCTTTAGTCTCCTGCTCCTTCTTTCTCCTATCTTCAACGAGGTGCCAGAGGAACTTTGCGCCATTCCCGCTGATTATCTCTACGTTGTTCCCAACCATCTTCCTTAATTTCTCGGAGACACTTTTCGCGCCAGTGACATTTACTATCAGATCAACCTCTGTATCGGAAATAAGCTCCTCAAAATTTGTAGTTGTGGGAATCTTCAGGCTTCTGGCGAGCTGCATCCCCTCGGCTTCACCGTTAATGTCGGCAACCCCTACTACCTTAACGTCCTCATACTCGCAAAAAGTTGAAAGCAGTGCAGCCCCTCCCTTACCTGCTCCTATCAGAACAAGCCTCATTTATTAACCCCCTGGGAATAGTCTACAAGCTGTAGAAGAATATCCTACAGAAATGACATTGTCAAACAAATTTATCTTTAAACGACAGCGCTTAAAACATTGTCAATCATCTATGGTGATGCTAAAATGAGGCCGATATTTTGTTTAGATTAATAAATAAAAGGGCTGTCCGGGAATGCACAAAAAAATCCTGATCATTGAAGATGAGCCTAAGATTGCAAATGTCGTCAAGGCTTATCTTGAAAGAGAGGGGTTCCTGGCTAATATCGCGGAGACCGGTGAAAAGGCCCTTCGGTTAATCAAAGAAAGTTACGACCTTATAATCCTGGATTTAATGCTGCCCGATATCGATGGGGAGGACATATGCGTTGCCATAAGAGAGATATCCGATCTTCCGATAATCATGCTCACAGCAAAGAGCTCTGAGGACGACCGGGTCAAAGGACTCGGGATGGGCGCCGACGATTACATTGTTAAGCCCTTCAGCGCAAGGGAGCTTGTGGCAAGGGTCAAGGCACATCTCAGAAGGACTAAGAAGATCGAAGATCGAATATTGTCCTTCAACAACGGTCTTCTCAAAATTGATATGCAATCAATGGAGGTAATAAAAGGGGCAAGTCGCTTTGCACTGACCCCTACCGAGTTCAAGATTCTTATTACTCTTGCCGAAAGGCCCCAGAATGTATTCAGCAGGTCGCAACTTGTAAATATCGTCCAGGGATTTGATTTTGAAGGGTTTGACAGGGTCATTGATGCGCATATAAAGAACATACGGCATAAAATCGAGGATGATATCCATAAACCTGCATTTATTAAGACTATATACGGAGTAGGTTACAAGTTTATAGGTATACCGGACAAAATATGAAAACCAAGATATTCCGTGCATTTATAGTCGTTATATTCGCAGCCCTCCTCTCCAATTTCATCTTTGAATATCTTATCATCAGGGATTTTGACAGCTATACCGGAAGTGTGAAGGAAGACCAGTTCAGCTGGGTTCTGGCATCGGTTGAAGGCAACTATTCCGACGGTGGATGGGACAAGGAGATGCTGGCAGAATCGATCCATTGGGGGATGATGCTGGGCCTTGACATGAAGTTGCTTGATGCAAGCGGGCAGGAGGTGCTGACTTCTCATGATGCGATGGCCTCCCTTTCTGATGCCATGAAGAAGCGCATGGAAGGGCTTTCCCATGTCCACATGGGAGAAGGGGGTTTTGAGGAGCATCCCGTTGTTATAAAGGGGGAAAGGGTTGGAACAGTTCTGGTTAGGCCGTTTCAAAAGGAGCTGTTGAAGGAGAAGGAGACGGCTTTCAAGAAAAGAACGCAATACTTTCTCTACATATCGTTCCTGATCGCCGGTATCGGGTCTGTATTGATCGCCTTCCTACTCAGCCGCTACCTGTCAAGACCGATAACCGAGCTCAAGGTTGCGGCGGATAGGATCGCCGTGGGTGACTTTGATGTGCGGATGTTACCGCGGTCGATGGATGAGGTCGGGATGCTTTCGGAATCGTTTAACGGGATGGCTGAATCGTTAAAAAGAGAAGAGGAACTGCGCAAGCACCTGATGGCCAATGTGGCCCATGAGTTGAGGACTCCTCTTACCATCATGAAGACGCAGATCGAGGCCATAGCCGACGGGGTTGTCGATACTGAAAAGGGGCTGGAAAATATCAGAAATGAAAATGAGCGCCTTATAAGGCTTGTGAAGGGTATCGAAGACATAACTGCTGCTGAGGCAAGCTTTTTCGGCGAAATGGAAGAAATAGAGATAAATCTGAAGAAGTTCCTTTCCGCGCTTATTGACGAGATGCTCCCGGCATTCGGGGAGAAGGGGCTTGAGATAAGGCTAATTAATAGTGATGACATACGGATAGTATCCGATGTGGGAAAGCTTGAAAAAATCATAAGGAATATTATCTCTAACGCCCTTAAATTTACTGAAAAGGGCGGAGTGTGGGTTGATTACGGCATTAGCGAAAATGATTTTTTTGTGGAGATAAGGGATTCCGGAAGAGGTATCCCTGAAGAAGAGTTACCGCTTATCTTTGACCGGTACTACAGGCTTGAAAGGACTAAAAGCGGCGGCCTGGGACTTGGTCTCGCCATAGTTAAAGAATTAATAACTGTCCTTGGGGGAAGGATTGAGGTTAAGAGTGTAATAGGCGCAGGTACAACTTTCAAGATGTTTATCCCATTAAAACCGACATAGAAACTTGGTAAATGCCAACCCATCCCCACCCTGGCCCTCCCATTGAAAGGGAGGGAACATTATTTCTCCACCATCAAGGGTTTATGCCCTGCGGGTAGGAGATTGAGAGGGGGATGGGTTGTTGAAAGGTATGTTTGAATATTCTTGTCCCTTAGGAGATAGGCCAAGATATGAGAAAATAAGGGAGGATTATGGGTATTAAAGGGTTTATCCTGGTCGCCGTTTCTACGGCTGTTGTCGGCTTCACATTCCGGTTTGTAAAGCCTATTCGTCAGGATGAGGGATACCATAATTTTGCAGACGCCAGGACCATCATGGGCGTTCCAAATTTCATGAATGTCGTATCCAATATCTTTTTTGTCTTTGCAGGTCTGTTCGGCCTGTATGCGGCGTTTAACGTATGGGAAACCAGAGACCGATTGACCATCCTTTCTTATCTGACCTTCTTTGGCGGTGTACTTCTCACAGGATTCGGCTCTGCCTGGTACCACCTGAAACCGGATAATGAAAGGCTGGTATGGGACAGGCTCCCCATGACCATCTCCTTTGCCGGTCTATTCTCCTCAGTCCTTTCCGAAACCTCTTATCCCTCAGTCGGGGCGATCCTCCTGTTTCCACTCATTATCCTGGGGATATTCAGCGTCATTTACTGGATACGGGGTGAGCGGAGGGGGAAGGGTGATCTCAGGCTTTACGGCTTGATCCAGTTCCTTCCAGCCCTACTAATACCTCTGATCCTTTTCACATACGGGGGGAGTAAGGAATATATCCTGCACCTGAGCGCCCTGGTCTTATTCTATGCACTGGCCAAGCTGTTCGAGTTCCTTGATGAGATTATTTATTCCAACGGGAAGGTCGTCAGCGGTCATACTCTTAAGCATATCTCGGCGTCAGCGGGTGTTGCGTGTATGGCATGGATCTTTATATAGCAAGGAACTGAATACAGTATATCATGGGAGGGCTATTACTTATCGTAATGAGACGATAAAAACTGTCGCGGGCCTGAAGCAGAAGACGGCCGGAGGGGAGCCGCTGTAAGGAAATATCATGACAAGCTGGGCAAAAGTGAGACATATTCCCGACGTTGCTGTGATATCATGGTGATAAAGTCACCGCAATATGAACCAGTCCCCGATTATTCTTCACACTCAATGCCTCATGAGCAATATCAAATTACCATAAGCCATAATTCCCAAACCCACAAAACCACAGGAAACAGGAATGACGTTCAAATATTTATAGATATTTTTGAATGAGGCCATGAATAAGAATAGAGGAATACCTATCATAAGTATGATCATCATATAAGACCCCAAATATTTCATACCATCACTGATGGGTAAATGATCAAGATGTTCGCCATAAACGATATTTATCAAAGGGAGCATAAAGCAAGCTACATGGGCAAGTCTCGTGAGGCGTCTTGGAAGTGAATCATAAGACTCATAGTTCTTAGGTGCCTTGAAGGGACCCCCAAAAGACCACATCCCCAAAATGGAGCCCGACGTGATGCCCAAAAGCATGAAGATCCAACCCAATTCGATGTTCAAATTTCCAATATTCATGACAGGATCTCCTTTGCTATTTCCATATAATGTCTCTTGCGCATCAAAAATTGCTTCTCATTGTAGAGTTCCTTAAAGAGGCACATCATCCCTTCCTCCAGTTGCGCAACGCTCATATGCTTGGGCGTAAAATTCACATCAAAGAGAGTGCAGCGATCCCAATACTCATCTTTAAGAAGAGAGCCTTCTGCTCTCATTCGATTGTAGAGCGGAGTTCCCGGAAAAGGCGTCATCACCGTCACTTGGCACTCG
This sequence comes from Deltaproteobacteria bacterium, assembly GCA_030646755.1. Lineage (GTDB taxonomy): Bacteria > Desulfobacterota > JAENJC01 > JAENJC01 > JAENJC01 > JAUSKU01. The sequence continues at coordinate 21,079 of JAUSKU010000087.1, read as the reverse complement.
AGAAGTTTGGAGGTCTCAATGAACTCTTTGATAACATGAAATGTCTCCGGGGTATCTGAATCCAATCCCAGTATGAAGCATCCGTTGACAGTGATGCCCCTGGATTGAATTTTATTTATAGCGTCGACATAACCCGGTTGACGACAGGTTTTCCAATTATTAGGATTCATTCCATCCAACGCATGGGATATGGGACTTTCAAAACCTATCAAGACCTGTTTGCATCCGCTTTTTGCCAAAAGATTCAATAGTTCTTCGTCATCTGCAATGGATATATCCGTTTCTGTAAACCAACTGATATTAAGCGGTGTAACCGCTGTCAGGAACTCCTTGCTCCATTTCTTGTTTACAAAGGTGTTGTCGTCGGACAATTCAAAAAATGGATGCTGTGTAATTTTCAGCGCTGTTTCAATTTCATCAATAACCAGGTTGACCGGTTTTTGCTGAAAGCTATCAGTGATTCTAATGCTGGCCGCACAAAATTCGCAGTTCAAGGGGCAGCCTCTCGAAGTTTGAACGGTGATGCGGTTATAGGGACGACCTTTCAGGAGCTCAAAACGTGGTTTAGCATAGAGACCCGGCTCAAATACCCCTTTTCTGGCTCCCACATAAAAGGGCTTCATCTGGCCTTTTTTAAAATCCTCGACAAGCTTAGGCCACGCTCCTTCAGCTCCATTGACGACCACAGCGTCGGCATGCGCTTGAGCTTCCTGCGGCATCAGAGTCACATGAAGACCTCCTAAAACAACAGGGACGCCTATGGCGCGATAGCGATCTGCCAGTCGATAAGCATCATTTATACGCGCAGTAAAAGATGAAATGCCCACAAGATCATATTTTATTAATGCTCTGTTCTCGGGAGGAAGATCGTCCACCTCAAAATATTCCACCTCTACATCAGGAGGAGTCAAAGCCGCTACTGTCAATAGACCAAGACTAGGCAAAGAGGCGACAACTTTCCCTCGATTAACAAACTGTGGGAGCGTCACACCCAGTTCTGCAAGCGTCTGTGTTTTGACTCTCACGCCGCTCATGGCGATAAGGGCGATTTTCATAAGTCACTCATTTGTTTTTGGGCTAGTGATATTCCATCGCACAATTTTTCTATGCTTCTTAAACTCCAAAGGATCTCATCATCAAAGCGCACTTGAAATTTCTTCTCTACAAGAGCCAGGAGGTTTAAACCTGAAAGACTGTCCAGGCCTAAATAATCGATTAAGTCTTCATTCCCTGGAACATCGGTTAAATCTTGTTTTAGGTATTCGCTGAGGATTTGACGAAGTTTTTGTTCTGTTGAATTTTCTCCCATGATCCCTCCTTTTGCATGAGCATACTGGCAATTTCTCGCCGTTTGATTTTCCCCAAGGCCGTTCTTGGGAATGGGGTGTTTATAAGGAACAACCCCTTCACTTTATATCGAGACGCAGCCAACTTCCAACATTTACGAAAGCTCTCACTTACCTTGTCCAACGAGGTCGCAGGAGATGCCACTAACAAGGGAATGTCATTGCCCATGGATCCAGGAAATGGAACCACACAATACTCTGCAAATACTGCATCCTTGTAAAATAGCTCCACTTCGTCAGGGTAAAGCGACTCACCTTCTTCATTGACTATGGTTTCCTTGATCCTTCCGTTAATAAAAAGATGGCCATTTTTATCAAGGAAGCCCACATCTCCCGTATGCAGCCATCCCTGTGCAAGGATGTCCTGAGTTGCAGCTTCGTCCTGAAAGTAAGCCTTCATGACATTCTTGCCTCTAACAAGAATTTCTCCACTTTCAGAAATACGCACATCAACGCCAGGAAGAGGATGCCCCACAGAACCTAAAGGAATCGCCCGGCTGCTGCCTAAACTCACAACTGGAGAAGCTTCCGTTAGTCCGTATCCGACTTCCAATTCCAGGCCTAATTTGTTCAATATCTCGCCCCAAAGTGGATTCCCAGCCGCCCCTCCCAGAACTATGGTCTTGAATTGGGGTCCCAATAAGCGATGTAACTCTTTCCTGTGGATATAAAGTCCATCTGAGTCTACTTCACTCCTCATATGACTAAGAATTTCATCATCAGAACTTTGAATCCATTTCGGATGGACTATTTTTTCATCAGCCAATTGAGATATGCACTCGCGAAATATCATTTGGAACAACGCAGGTACAAGTAGAACGTGTGTGACTTTATTTAGAGCGATACTTTCAACAAGGCGATTGGGCATGATTGAAGCGGCATAATGAATATGGGCGCCGCAATACATTGGGACGAGTTGCCCCACCATCAATTCAAACATATGTGTTTGAGGAAGCACAGACAAAAGAACAGTTTCTGTGGCTATAGATCGGATTTGGATAAAACTTTTTAGATTTTCGATTAGATTTTCGTGGCTTAAAGAAACTAGTCGTGGATTTCCTGTAGAACCGGAGGTCAACGCCAAAACAGCCACCTGTCCAGGATAGACAAAACTGGACCGAAGAACTTTATGGGGGGAGTTATGGGAATTTCTGGGAAGATTTTCTGGAAGAATTTTGGGCAAGGAATTTAATAAAGGTTCAAAGGATGAGATGCCACGCCCCCCACCTACCCATGCCTTAGGTTGGCATTTCAATAAAACACCACCCAAATAAAGGGGCGGAATCTGATGATGAAGATTCACACAAGCCGCGCCCAAAGAGGTAATCCCGAAAAATGCCGCCAACCAATCCGAGCCCGATGGATGACACAAAATAACTCGGTCTCCTGATTTAACTCCCAGACTTTCAAGCTGATTTCGAAAATCAACAGCTCGCTCCATGAATTGCGAATATGTCCATTCGTCCACAAATAAACGCTGACTATATTTTTCAAATGAACTTGCCAATAAATCTGGAAGAGTTTTAAGTTTGCTTGTCATAATTTAGTCAGTGTAGTCTATTTTTGTGACGGAACGACTAACTTCTCTCTTCAACGGGTGCGTATTTTTACTATTCGCGGCAAGAGCATGGTGTCCGCCCGGCACGGGCGTGAGCTAATGGGGTGAAAGTCCCCTGTAGTAGATTCATTGTTAACAAGTATGTCACTGGTTTAACACAACTATTAGCCGAAGGCAAGGGAGCCTTAAGGCTATTGTCAGATATGACGCCCTTTTCACTGTAATAAATTGATAAATTTAAATGGACGGTTGTCCCCTTTACTATACTTGAAGCTCCTTGGTACTCAGCGACGTATAAAAGAGGCACACATCCCAATAAACCTCTTTTTCTCGGTGGGCTCAGCCCACCCTACTTCTCGAAATTCAGGTACACTTCCCCAATTAATGGGGTTGGTCTTAAAGGGCTCCATCTGTGCGCTCTGTGGTTCGATTGCAGGATTCAGGTTAAACTCATACTTCACTTTATTTCACTCCCTTCATAGTTTTTTCATATTCTTATGGTAATCTTAAGTCATAAAATATAGATTCCTATCTCTTAGGTGCAATTACCGGTTATACAGAAAGGGCCATGATGACAAGATTTATAATCCTGACGATTGCTATATCGATACTCTTCCTTTCCATGCAGCCGTCATGGGCGTCCGACGAGAAAACCATCAGTCTTAGGCTTCTTATTGATGAGACCATGTCAAATAACCCGGAGATAAGGGCCGCAAAGGCTAGGTGGGAAGCGACTGAGGCGGCAATCCCGCAGGCAAAGTCCCTGGAAAACCCTGTCCTATCAGTGATGTTCGACAGGATACCAGATTCTTCCGTCAACCCAGGGGCCTCTATGGAAAGAGTTTACTCCATAACCCAAGAGTTTCCATACCCTGGCAAACTTGGCTTAATGGGGAAGATGGCAGAGAAAGAGGCCCAGATGATATACGAGGGATACAGGGGAAAGGGTAGGGATGTCCTCAGGGATATAAAAACGGCCTATTACGACTATTTCATGGTCCACAAGGCCATAGAGGTAAACCTTGAGACAAAGGAGATACTTCACCACCTCTCGAAGACAGCAGAGGCCAGGTATGCCACAGGTCTGGTATCCCAGTGGGATGTCCTCAAGGCCCAAATAGAGCTGTCCCAGCTTGCCAACGAGATAATCATACTGAACCAGGAGAAGGAATCCGTGAAGGCAAGGATAAACAGGCTGCTGAACAGGCCTGTTGAAAGCGCACTTGGAGAGCCTGAGCAAATCGACAATCTAAAAAACATACCCCACTTTGAATTCCTGGAAGGAAAGGCCCTTCAGGAAAGGCCGGAGCTTAAGGAGATGGAGATAGGGATAGAGAAGGAGAATACCGGCCTGAGCCTTGCGAAAAAGGGGTATTACCCTGACTTTATGGTTAGACTTGCCCAGAGGGAGGAGGACAGAAGCGCGGCCGGATGGATAGCGGAGGTTGGGGTAAGTATCCCCCTCTGGTTCAGGACAAAGCAGGGTTATGCCGTTAAAGAATCCCTGTCCAGGCTTGACGCCGTTAAAAACGAGTATCAGGGAATGAAAAATATGGTCTCCTTTGAGATAAAGGATGCCCTTGTGAAGGTGAAGACCTCTGCCAGCCTCGTGGAGCTCCATAAGAGTACCCATATCCCCCAGGCGGAGCAGGCCTTAAAAGGGGCAAGGGTGGCTTATGAGACGGGCAGGGTCGATTTCTTCGCCCTTATGGAGAGTTGGAAGACTGTGAAGAACTATAAGCTCGACTATTACAAGGCCCTGGCATCTTTTGAGCAGGCATGGGCTGATCTGGAAAGGGCTGTGGGGAAGGAACTGCCGTAAGGAGCGAACAATTATGAAAAAACTTTTAACATTCATTCTCATCATTGCCTTACTGGCCATCGGAGCCATTGGCGGCGTATTCTGGGAAAAATCCTCAAAAAAGGTAGTCCCTCCGATACCTGTTAAAGAGGCCAAGAAGGAGCGGAAGATACTTTATTACAAATGCCCCATGGGTCAGCCTGATTACTCACAGGCGCCGGGCAAGGCCCAATGCGGCATGGATTATATCCCTGTCTATGAGGATGAGGCAGAAACTGCAACGGGGCCGGGCGAGATATATATAACTCCTGAAAAAGTGCAAAGGATAGGGGTCAGATCCGAAGAGGTAAAGGAGATGCCTCTGAAGAAGGTCATCCGCACTGTGGCCATTGTTGATTATGATGAGAGAAGGCTCTTCACTATAAACACAAAGATAGAGGGATGGATAGAGAGGCTTTATGTTAATGCAACAGGGCGGGAACTAAAAAAAGGTGAACACCTGTTAGATATTTACTCGCCCGACCTCGTATCTACGCAGGAAGAATATCTTCTGGCCTTTGAGACAAAGAGGAGGCTTGGTCCAGGAGCGTTGCCTGAAGCAGTGGACGGCGCGGAGAGCATGCTGGATGCCACGAAAAGAAGGCTCCACAACTGGGACATAAGCGATGACCAGATCGAGGCCCTTGAGAAAAGCAAGAAGCCGACAAAAACTCTTGCATTGCACTCGCCGGTGGAAGGAATAGTCATAGAAAAGATGGCAGTCCAGGGGATGAAGGTCATGCCCGGAGAAAAGCTCTTCGGCATTGCCAACCTCTCCAATATCTGGCTTTATGCAAATATATATGAGTACGAGATCTCTCTCGTAAAGGCTGGACAGAAGGCCAGGGTAACAATAAATGCCTATCCCGGTGAGACATTTCATGCCACTGTATCTTACATCTATCCATACCTGAACACAGAAACCCGGACGGCAAAGGTCAGGCTGGAGATGGCTAATCCTGGTTTCAAGATCAAGCCAGGGATGTATGCCAATATGGAGATTGAAAGCGTAATCTCGCCAAAAGCGGTTGCCGTCCCTGAAGACGCGGTCCTCGATACCGGCGAAAGACAGGCCGTGATCATAGACGTGGGCGCAGGAAGGTTTAAGATGCAGGAAGTAAAGGTCGGTCTTAAGGGAGAAGGTTACTACCAGATACTCTCAGGCCTTGCCCCTGGCTCGAAGGTCGTTACATCCGCCAACTTCCTCATAGACTCAGAGTCCTCCTTCAGGTCAACGGCCCAGACGATGCTTGGGATGGAGCATGGTAAACCAAAGGATGTAGGGGCAGGTTTGAAACCTGCCCCTCCGCAACACAAGGGATATTCCCAATAATCTCCCCTCCCCTTGCGGGAGGGGATTGAGGGGAGGGGGAACGAGCGAATTCACCCTCACCCTGACCCTCTCCCCTCAAGGGAGAGGGGAAAAGAAGCAAAGGATTAAAAAGCATGATCTCAAAACTCATAGAATGGTCCGCGAATAACAGATTCATAGTCTTCCTCCTGGTAGCTATCCTGCTTATGGGCGGAATACTCTCCATGAAGAAGATACCTCTCGACGCCATTCCTGACCTCTCCGATGTCCAGGTGATAGTCTACACAAAGTGGGAGGGGCGTTCCCCTGACCTGATGGAAGACCAGATCACCTATCCCATCATCACGGCCTTAATCTCTGCACCAAAGGTCAAGACGGTCCGTGGGTTCTCAGACCTCGGTTTTTCCTATGTCTATGTAATCTTTGAGGAGGGGACGGACCTTTATTGGGCACGTTCCAGAGTCCTCGAATACATGCAGCAGATAGGCGGGAAGCTCCCGGAAGGAGTAACGCCTACCCTTGGCCCCGATGCCACAGGTGTCGGCTGGGTATATCAGTATACAGTGACTGACAGAACCGGGAAGTACGACCTCGCCGACTTGCGGACATTGCAGGACTGGTTCCTGCGATATCAGCTTGCATCCATAGAGGGTGTGGCAGAAGTGGCCTCCATAGGCGGATTTGTAAAGCAGTACCAGGTAAATGTTGACCCTAACAAGCTTGCCGCCTACCGCATATCCATCAGGGACGCCATGGAGCGGATCAGGATGAGCAACAACGATGTAGAGGGAAGGCTCCTTGAATTCGCAGGCCGGGAATATATGGTAAGGGGACGCGGGTACATCAAGTCCATAAAGGATATAGAAGACATATCCCTCGGAAGCTTTAACGGAGTGCCCATTTCCATAAAAGACGTGGCGAAGGTAAATCTCGGCCCTGAGATGCGGCGGGGGATAGTCGAGCTGAACGGTGAGGGGGAGGTAGTCGGCGGGATTGTGGTCATGCGCCAGGGGGAGAACGCCCTTAACGTCATAAACAGGGTAAAGGAGAAGCTGAAAGAGATAGAGCCCTCCCTTCCTGAGGGGGTAAAGGTGGAGGCTGTCTATGACCGCTCCCAGCTTATCCAGGCATCGATAACCAACCTGAAGGACACCCTTATTGAGGAGGTGATAACTCTCTTCCTCATAGTAATCGTATTCCTCCTCCACGGGCGATCCTCCATCATCCCGATAATAACCATCCCTATTGTGATGATAGGCTCATTTCTCCCCCTTTATTTCCTAAAGATCAGCTCGAACATCATGTCTCTGGGAGGGATCGCCCTGGCCATAGGGGAGCTGGGAGATGCCGCCATAGTAATGGTGGAAAACTCCTACCGGCTGCTCTCCGAAGGGGACGAGGAGGCAAGGAAAAGATATAAAGAGACATGCATCAAGGCAGCAAAGGAGATAGGGCCAGCCATATTCTCATCTCTGTGGATCATCATAGTTTCCTTCATCCCGATATTCCTTTTGGAGGCTCAGGAGGGGCGGCTCTTCAAGCCCCTGGCCTATACAAAGACCATAATAATGATAGTTTCCGCCCTCCTGGCCGTTACCTTGGTCCCGGCCCTTCTGGTAACATTCATGAACGGGAAGAAGTTAAAGAGGGACGAGGAAAACCCTCTGTCCCGCTTCTTTACCTTCTTCTATATGCCGGTAATCAAGTGGGTATTGAAATACAGGAAGACCACCCTCGCCATAGCAGTAATAGCCGTCTTGCCTACAGTCCCCCTGTTTTATGCCATCGGAAGCGAGTTCATGCCGCCACTTTACGAGGGGACCATCCTATATATGCCCGTCACGGCCCCGGGGCTTTCGGTGACCGAGGCAGGGAAGCTCCTTCAGGCCCAGGACAGGCTGATAAAGTCTGTCCCGGAGGTCGAGCACGTCTTCGGAAAGGCGGGGAGGGCCGAGACATCCACCGACCCAGCGCCGTTCAGCATGATGGAGACCGTTGTCCACCTGAAGCCGAAGGAACAGTGGCGGGAAGGGATGACTTACGAAAAGCTCCTTCAGGAGTTGGATGAAAAAGTCCAGTTCCCGGGGGTATCAAACGCATGGACCCAGCCGATCAGGGCAAGGATAGATATGCTGACCACAGGGATAAGGACGCCTGTGGGGATAAAGATAGCAGGTACTGACCTGAAGAAGATACAGGAGCTTGGGAAGACGATTGAGATGGTGCTGAAGGACGTCAAGGGGACCAGGAGCGTTTATGCAGAACGTGTCTCCGGCGGATACTTCGTGGACATCAAGATTAAACGTGAAGAGGCTGCCAGATACGGCCTGACGGTTGGAGAGATCCAAGATGTGGTCCAGACTGCCATTGGCGGGATGCAGGTCACGACAACGGTTGAAGGAAGGGAGCGCTACCCTGTAAATATACGTTATCAGAGGGAATTAAGGGATGATGTAGACAAGCTGAACAGGATACTGGTCCCGACCATGAACGGAATGCAGCAGATACCACTCGCTCAGGTAGCGGATATCAGTCTAACATCCGGCCCCGCCATGATAAGGGACGAGGACGGCCTCCTTTCGGGGTATGTCTACATAGATGTCACCGGCAGGGATATCGGCGGGTATGTGGATGATGCCAAGGCGGCTGTAAGGGAAAAGATCAAGCTCCCTCCGGGGTATGCCCTCTCGTGGAGCGGCCAGTATGAGTTTCAGGTAAGGGCAAAGGAGAGGATGAAGTTAGTCATGCCGGTGGTCTTCCTGATCATATTCATAGTCCTTTACATGACCTTCGGCTCCTTTGCCGAGGCGCTCATCGTAATAGTGGCTACCGCCTACGCCATGACAGGGGGGTTGGTCCTCCAGTATATCCTGGGATACAACTTCAGTGTTGCGGTGTGGGTTGGCTACATAACCGTTTACGGCGTAGCGGTAATGACCGGGGTGATGATGATGGTCTTCCTGAATGACGCCCTGAAGGAAAAGATGAGGGACGGAAGAGAGATAACCATGCAGGATATATACGACGCAACCATTGAGGGTTCAGTCAAGAGGCTCCGGCCCAAACTGATGACAGTGGCCACAACCATGATAGGGCTAATCCCCATCATGTGGTCCAGCGGGGTAGGCGCAGATGTGATGAAGCCGATAGCAGCCCCCATCATAGGCGGAATGGTCACGTCCACCATCCAAGTGCTGATAATTACACCCGTGATATTCATCATGATGAAGGAAAGGGCTTTAAGAAAAGGAAAGCTATAAACGTTCCCTCCCCCTTGACGGGGGAGGGTCAGGGTGGGGGTGAAAATCCAATTTCGAAGATACTTGAAAGTTCACCCTCCCCCTCACCCCCTCCCGTCAAGGGAGGGGGAAAAGTAGGGTGGGCTGTGCCCACCAAAACAATCAGGAGGTAGATAAGATGAAAAAACTGTTTCTGGCAATAGCATTAACGACTGCTGCGGCATTTCCGGTTTCAGCCGAGATGAAGCACGAACACTCCATGCCGATGTCAAAGATGGACGATATGAAGCACCAGATGGACACCCTTGAAGAAAAGATAGACGGCTTTGACGTCTCCTTCGACATCATGACCCACAAGGACTACCAGAAGATGATGACGGCAATGAAGATGGATTTTATGAAGCCCTCGACAGGCACAACCCATCATATTGCCGTTTCAATCAGGAAAGACAATAAGAAGATTGAAGACGCGGCAGTAAACATGAAGGTCATATCCCCCGATGGAAAGGAGGAAACCTGCATTCTCACATACAATCCTGACATGATGTCCCAGTACGTCGGACACTTCAACATGCCGAAGAAGGGTAAGTATCAGGCACTGGTCCTCTTTAAAATCGGTGAAGAGAAGCACCAGGGCGGGGTGTATTACGAAGTGAAGTAGTTCCCATCCAAAAAGTTCCCTCCCTTTCAAGGGGAGGGTCAGGGTGGGGATGGGGTAAAAAGGCACAGAAGAGGAGGAAGAAATGATTATCAAAAGAAATATCATTGTTGGACTGATCTTCCTCAGCATCTTTTCAGCTATCCCGCTAAGAGCCGAAGATATCCAGGCCCCAAAAGTGGAGAGTGCGGCTATATCCGCCACTTCATCTTCCGAATCCGGCATGAAGATGGAGGAAGGCGGAATGAAACATGAAGAGATGTCTAAAGACAAAGAGCATGAAGGGATGCACGGGATGATGATGGGGCATGATATGAAGGGATGGTGGATCGTCATAGGGGTCGTGATGGTCATCATGATGGGAGCCCATGTAGCGGTTTTATTCTAATAGCTTTCTTAGAAAAATTGGTTGACCGGAGGGGACATGACAGAACTGATGATCAAACCTGTAAGATACGGGGTAATAATTGGCCTCCTTGGTCTTCTCCTTGGCATAGGCTGGGCATTCTGGCTTGTGCTTGGGCATGAGAGGATACATAAAAGCCTTGAAAAAAGCGTTGTTGAAAAAAAAGAGGTGCACAGTCTTATTGACATATTAGAGCCCGATAATGCTCAGGCCAACACAACTGCTAAGGGAGTGCAAAACGAACACAGTCATGGTCAACCTTCAAATAATGAAGATACCCATCGGCATGAAGAGGAAGGGAAACCCCTGCAAAAAGATGAGCATATGGACATGATGAACAAAGGACAGCAGATGATGCAAACCGGGGAAGATAAACATCAGCACGGTGAAGGTATGCATGATAACCCAATAATGGAGCTTGCCCATAAAAGGCTTGTAAGGGGACATCTTCATTTAATGGGCCTCGGACTGGTTTCTGCTGTCCTGTCCTTGATTCTCGGCTTTACAAGCGCTCCTCCGCTTTTCAAGACAGTTGCATCCGTACTTACCGGTATTGGAGGGATTATCTACCCCGTAGCGTGGATAGTGATGGGTTACATGACGCCAGCCCTCGGCCCGGATGGGGCAGAGGCATCTGTTATGGCAATTGCAGGAATAGGGGTTGCCCTCGTATTGCTGGGGATATTTACAACTATTGCCTTTCTTTTAAAGGACATTTTCAAAAAAGCTGCGGTTACTGAGCAAAGGATATGAGGTTTTATTGCGAAGTCAGATAAAAAAAGGAGGTGATATCTATGGCAAAAGACCCTGTTTGCGGAATGGGTGTAAAGGAAGGTCAGATATGCAGTACATATGAGGATAAGAAGTACTGTTTCTGCTCCAAGACGTGCAAAGAGAGCTTTGATAAGGACCCTGCGAAGTATGTCAAGTCGGAAGGGAAGAAAAAATCAGGTTGCTGTTGAAAGGTGTATTTGTAGGGGGCGTATGGCGATACGCACCCTACAAGACTGGAGGAGATCGCAAAGGACAAGAGTTTGAGGTTTGACCCATTTATTGTTGATACATTTTACAGGATTATGAAACTGGAGAGAAAAGACAGAGAAATGGAAGGTTGATGATTATGGCAAAAGACCCTGTTTGCAATATGGAAGTGGAAGAAGAAAAGGCCGAGTTTGTGGTACATGTGCACCGTGAAACATTCTATTTCTGTTCAGAACGGTGTAAAGAGGAATTTGAAAAGGAGATGGGCCTGATAGAGCCGGCAAAGGGAATAAAGATATGGAGCAAGTTTTTAAAGATGCTTTCCAAAGGTGCTGATAAGGAATTTGGCGGGAAACCGCCAAAATGCCATTAAGTTGATAGTGAGCCGGGTTCCCCAGGTTTAATAAAAACCGGTAGGAGGTAGTGAGATGTTCAGGGAATTGGTATTTGCCATTGTTTTAACCAGCATGGTTGGGATATTTGCAGGTTGTGCCACAAGCGAATATGCCACGAGTGATTACGAAAGAAGAGCGCCGTCTCAACACAGCGGACATAGCCATCAGTATTAATTTTCAGGCTTATCCAGGAAGACATGCACGACATGATGATGGGACATTCCAAGGGAGAGACAGATGCATGATCTTATAAAACACATAGCCCATTACGCCTCTATGGTCGCAGAGGGCATAGCTGTAACGATTATTATCGCCGGGATATTAAGCTCCCTCGTCATTTATATAAAAAAGACATTCTTGATAAAGGTGGACTACCTGGCGGTAACCGAAAGCAGAAACCGGCTTGCCCATTCCCTTTCCCTTGCCCTCGAATTCCTCATTTGCGCCGATATCCTGAAAACAGCCATCTCTCCTACATGGCAGGACATAGGCCAGTTGGCTGCAATTGTCGGTATCAGAACGTTCTTGAATTTCTTTTTAACAAAGGAATTGAAAGAAGGAGAATCCCATGCCTGAGAAGTGGCATGCCTTAAGCAATGACGAGGTTTTAAGCGGGCTCGTGACGGATATTGCAAAAGGCCTTTCACAGGCCGAGGCCGAAAAGAGACTTCAGGAGGTCGGTCCCAACAAACTCGCTGAACAGGAACCCCCTTCAGCCTTTATACTCCTTCTTGAGCAGTTCAATAACTTTATCGTCTGGGTACTTATAGCTGCATCCCTTATCTCCGGCTTCTTCGGAGAGTGGGAAGACGCCGTCGCCATCATAGCCATTGTTATTCTCAACGCTGTCCTTGGCTTCATCCAGGAATCCAGAGCACAGAAATCCCTTGCAGCCCTTAAAAAGCTATCCGCACCTACCACCAGAGTTTTACGTAATGGGGAATACAGCGTGGTCCCATCAGAACAGGTCGTCCCCGGCGATATTGTCCTGCTGGAAGCAGGTGATTACATCCCGGCAGATGTGCGCCTCGTAAACGTCAGCCGGTTTGCCACCCAGGAGGCATCACTTACCGGGGAATCCACTTCCGTAAACAAAACAGTCGAAAAGATAGACCAGGCAGAGCTGGCCATTGCAGACAGAAAGAACATGTCCTTCATGGGAACCTCTGCGGTTTCAGGGAAGGCCAATGCGGTTGTTGTTGAGACAGGGATGAAGACCGAGCTTGGAAAGATCGCAGGACTTCTTCAAGGAACAGAGGAAGAGACCACTCCCTTGCAGAAGCGTCTCGATGAATTCGGGCACAAGCTTGTCTACTTTACTCTTGCGATAGTTATTATCGTCTTTTTCATGGAAATCTGGCGTGGTGGTGAGTTCCTTGAGACATTCCTTATTGCAGTAAGCCTTGCAGTTGCGGCAATCCCTGAGGGGCTGCCGGCAGTCGTCACCATCGCCCTGGCCCTTGGTGTAAAGCGCATGGTGAAGCGGAACGCCCTTATAAGAAAACTTCATTCCGTTGAGACTCTCGGTTCCACCTCGGTCATATGCTCTGATAAGACCGGGACACTGACGCAGAACGAGATGACGGTCAGGAAGGTATACTACGATGGGGTGGAGATAGACGTCTCAGGCGTGGGTTATGCTCCGGTGGGAACCTTTATTTTCCCCTCTCCCTTGACGGGAGAGGGTCAGGGTGAGGGTGAAATATCATCTGTTCCCCCTCCCCTCAATCCCCACCCGCAAGGGGAGGGGAGGCTTACGGGTGGCAGCCTTGACATGCTCCTCAATATCGGCGTCCTCTGCAATAGCGCCTTTCTGAAACAAGAAAACAACCAATGGAAAATCATCGGAGATCCAACTGAAGGCGCTCTCCTTACCCTTGCCGGGAAGAAGGGGATATTCAGGGACGAGCTTTTGAAGACCTATCAGACCATTGCCGAAATACCTTTCGACACCGAAAGGAAGATGATGACAGGCATCTTCAAAGGCCCGAAAGGGGTCATGGCCACTGTCAAGGGGGCACCTGACATCATCATCGGCAGATGCACTCATTACCTTGATAATGGAGAGATAAAGCCACTTACCCCGCCTGTAGCTGAACAGATACTGAGGGAGAATGAGACCCTGGCATTCCAAGCACTTAGAGTGCTTGGAATGGCCTTTAGAATATTCCCTGAGGTCCCTTCAAATCTTGAACCGGAGTTTATTGAGACGGACCTGATCTTTGCAGGGCTTGCAGCAATGATAGACCCGCCGCGACCGGAAGTGAAGCTTGCCATCGAAAAGTGCAAGGATGCAGGCATCTGTACCGTAATGATTACGGGTGATCACAAAAACACGGCCATAGCCATTGCGCGTGAGCTGGGCTTCTACAATGAAAGCTCCGAGGCAGTAACTGGACTTGAGCTGGATGCCATGTCCGATGATGAACTGATACGCCGTGTTCAAACGATCAGCGTTTACGCCAGGGTATCGGCAGAAAACAAGCTCCGTATAGTAAAGGCCTGGAAAACAGCAGGTGCTGTCGTCGCCATGACGGGCGACGGGGTAAACGATGCCCCGGCCGTGAAGGAGTCGGATATAGGGGTAGCCATGGGAATCACCGGGACGGACGTCACAAAAGACGCCTCGGACATGGTGATAACCGACGACAACTTCGCATCCATAGTGGCCGCAGTCGAGGAGGGACGGGGCATATACACAAACATAAAGAAGTTCATATATTTCCTTCTTTCATGCAACATAGGCGAGGTCCTGACCATGTTCATTGCGTCACTCTTCGCCCTGCCTGTGCCCCTTTTCCCAATCCAGATCCTCTGGATAAACATTGTTACAGATGGCCTTCCGGCCCTGGCCCTTGGCGTAGACCCGGTCAGCCCCACAATAATGAAAGACCCAGTTCGCAAACGTGATGAGAACATCTTCAACCGGCTGGTTGCCCTTCGCCTGCTTTGGCATGGATTATTAATTGCCATTGTAACTCTGATTGCTTTTCTTTACGTGTTGAAGGTGAGAGGTGAAGATATCTCTTCCGCCCGGACTGTGGCGTTCAGTGTACTTGTATTTAGCCAGTTGTTCCATGCCCTTGACTGCCGGAGTGAAAAGGAATCGATCTGGGAATTGGGACTCTTTACAAATAAATTCCTGCTCCTCGCTGTGGCAGCTTCCATTGCACTTCAGATAATGCTGCACCACTTTGATATTACAAACAGGATATTCAAGACCCAACCCCTTGGGACATTCGACATGGTATTTTCCCTTGGGATTGCAACCATACCCATGTTGGTCATAGAGGGGTGGAAGGTATTGAAAAGGAGATTGTAAAATGGCAAAAGACCCGGTATGTGGCATGGAAGTAGACCCGTCAAGTGCGGCAGGGAAGAGCGCTTACAGGGGAGAAATAATCTACTTCTGCTCGCTCAAATGCAAGGAGAAATTTGACAAAAACCCTGAGACATTTGTTGCCGGTGAGAAAAAACAAAAGGTTGAACCTTCCCGGAAAGGAGCGATATACATCTGCCCCATGCACCCTGAGGTCCGACAGGAAGGACCTGGTTCATGTCCAAAGTGCGGAATGGCCATTGAACCAGCTGAACCATCCATTCCAGTAGCAAGAACGGAATGGACCTGTCCCATGCATCCCGAAATAGTTCAGGATATACCAGGGAGCTGTTCAATCTGCGGTATGGCGCTGGAACCCAGGACAACCCTGCTGATGGAAGAAGAAAACCCGGAGATGTTAGACATGACTCGGCGCTTCTGGGTAAGCGCTGCGCTCACAATACCATTGGTCATTATTGTCATGGGGCCAATGATTCCAGGTTTTACGCTCGAAGGCATTGCATCCCGGAACTTCCTCAGATGGCTGGAGCTTATTCTTGCAACCCCCGTCGTCCTGTGGGGAGGATGGCCTTTTTTTGTGCGCGGAGTTCAGTCAGTAATAAACCGCAGTCCTAACATGTTCACCCTGATCGGACTCGGTGTCAGTGTCGCTTCTGTCTACAGTCTTTTCGCCGCCCTTATACCAGGGATATTCCCCGCATCCTTTCGGAGTGAGACGGGGGAAGTAGCCACCTACTTTGAAGCCGCAGCTGTCATCACTGCCCTGGTCCTTCTCGGACAGGTTCTTGAGCTCAAGGCAAGGAGCCAGACCGGCGCTGCAATCAAGGCCCTTCTCGGACTGGCCCCAAATACAGCCCGCCGTATGAGAGAAGACGGGACAGAGGGAGATGTCCCTCTTGACCTTGTGCTTCCCGGAGACAGGCTGCGTGTCCGTCCGGGAGAAAAGATACCGGTGGATGGAGTAGTTGTTGAGGGGGCAAGCTCCGTAGACGAATCGATGCTTACAGGAGAACCTATCCCGGTAGAGAAGCAGCCAAACGACCGTCTAATCGGCGCCACCATAAATGGCACAGGGTCTCTTATCATGAGGGCTGAGAAGGTTGGTGCAGAAACTTTGCTGTCGCAGATTGTCCGCATGGTGGCAGAAGCCCAGCGAAGCCGCGCCCCTATTCAGAAACTCGCCGATACGGTTGCAGGCTACTTCGTCCAGACAGTAATTCTCATTGCAGTACTGACCTTTGCGGCCTGGGCATGGATAGGACCTGAGCCACGCTTTGCCTATGCCCTTGTAAATGCCGTTGCCGTGCTTATCATAGCATGTCCCTGCGCCCTTGGGCTTGCGACGCCCATGTCAATAATGGTTGCCACAGGAAAAGGGGCAACGATGGGCGTGCTGTTCAAGAATGCAGAATCTATCGAAGTAATGCGACAGGTCGATACCCTTGTAGTGGACAAGACAGGCACGCTAACCGTAGGCAAACCGAAACTCATTGATGTGCTTCCGTTACAGGGATTTGACGAAAAGACGCTCCTTTCTTACGCGGCAGGTCTCGAGCGGGGAAGCGAGCATCCCCTGGCTGAGGCAATAGTCAGAGGGGCCGAAGAAAGAAAGGTTGATATTGTGAAAACAGAATCATTCCAGTCAGTATCTGGCAAGGGGGTTACCGGGAAGATAAGCGGGCATACCGTTGCCCTTGGAAATATCAAGCTCCTTGAAGATCTCGGCATAAACCCGGGGGAGCATGCCGCCAAAGCGGAAGAGATGCGTTCTGAAGGGCAGACAGTGATGTTTGTTGTAATGGACGGGAAGATTGTCGGTCTTCTGGGCGTGGCCGACCCCATAAAAGAGACTACACTTGAGGCAATCCAGAAGCTCCATGAGGAAGGGGTCAAGGTAGTAATGCTTACAGGAGATAGCAAAACCACAGCTGGAGCAGTCGCTAAAAAACTTGGTATCGATGAGGTACTGGCAGAAGTTCTCCCTGATCAGAAGGCGGAGAACGTAAAACGTTTGCAAGCTGAGGGCCGTGTTGTAGCTATGGCCGGAGACGGAGTTAATGATGCCCCGGCCCTTGCCCAGGCCCAGGTAGGGATTGCTATGGGAACAGGAACAGATGTGGCAATGAAAAGCGCGGGAGTAACACTGGTAAAAGGAGACCTCAGAGGGATAGTGCGGGCCAGGCTTTTAAGTAGATTGACGATGCAAAACATCAAGCAGAACCTCTTTTTCGCCTTTGCCTATAATGCTTTGGGGATTCCGATAGCTGCTGGCGTTCTATATCCGTTCTTCGGTATACTTTTAAGCCCTATGATAGCCGCTGCTGCCATGAGCTTCAGTTCCGTTTCCGTAATTAGCAATGCCTTGAGGCTACGCAGGATAAGACTTTAATTCTTTGTAAAGTATTTGAAAAGTGAGCCTCTTGCAAAAGTCTTATTTGTGGTTCGACAGGCTCGCCACGAACGGGAAAAAACCAATAAATTCAAGTTTAACCACCGTTCACCCTGAGCTTGTCGAAGGGCATTTTCGGAGCTTTGCAAGAACCTCAAGTATGTGATATTATAACCAATACCCCATTTTTGGAGGAATACAATGTTAAAATCAAAGAAAAAATATTCGGCGATACTTATTCTCTGCCTGCTTATTGCGACTGCTGGAACGGTTCTGGCAGAACAGCTGCGCAGGGTCACGGATATCAGCCATGTATGCATGGTGAATAACGAGGACATGGGTAAACCCCAGATCCCTGTAAAAGTTGGAGATCAAACCTATTACGGATGCTGCAAGATGTGCATAGGAACGCTGAACAATGACCGTAAGGCCCGTTTTGCCGTTGACCCTGTCAGCGGCAAGGAAGTGGATAAGGCAAAGGCAGTCATAGGCGCAAAACCCAATGGAGAGGTGTTGTACTTCGAGAATGAGAAGACCTTTCAGTCATTCCAGGCCAGATAAATAATATTAAAGCTTAATATTTGAGATATGAGCCACAATAAAATAATCGAGTCTTTGTTAGAAGGAACCGGCGTCAAGATAAACGGAGGCAATCCTTGCGACATTCATGTTCTCGATGAAAGGCTTTATAAAAGAGTCATGACTTACGGCTCTTTGGGATTGGGCGAATCCTATATGGACGGCTGGTGGGATTCCAAAAGCCTTGATGGATTTTTCTGTAAAATCTTTAGCGCCGGAATCGAAAATAAAACTAGGAACTGGCGGGTAATTCCTTATCTTTTAAGATCTATAATTACAAATGTTGGCCATAAATCCAAGGCATTTAACATCGGAGAAAGGCATTATGATATAGGAAACGGTTTATATAAAAATATGCTGGACAAGAGAATGGTTTATACCTGCGGATACTGGGAATGTGCCAAAAACCTTGACGAAGCCCAGGAGGCGAAATTAGAGCTCGTCTGCCGGAAATTGAATCTTAAGGAAGGGCAAAAGGTGCTCGATGTCGGCTGCGGATGGGGGAGCTTTGCTAAATATGCAGCTGGAAAATATAGAGTTTCGTTAACCGGAATTACGGTTTCCAAAGAACAGGCCGAGTTAGGGCGAGAATTATGCAAAGGACTGCCAGTAAAAATCCACCTTCAGGATTATCGCGATCTCAACGGGCAATTCGACCATATAGTTTCATTGGGGATGTTTGAGCATGTCGGTTATAAAAATTACAGGACTTACATGAAAATTGTAAACCGCTGCCTCAAAGATAATGGCCTATTTTTGCTTCACACAATCGGGGGGAACGAATCGGTCGTTACCACCGACCCGTGGATAGATAAATATATCTTCCCTGACAGCATGCTTCCTTCCATAAAACAAATTAGCGCCTCGGTGGAAAATTTATTTGTTATAGAAGATTTGCATAATTTCGGCAGCGACTACGATAAAACGTTGATGGCCTGGTATAGTAATTTTGAAGATAACTGGGACAACATAAAATCAAATTATGATGAAAGATTTTACCGGATGTGGAAATATTACCTGCTTTCCTGCGCCGGTTCGTTTCGCGCAAGAAAAAACCAACTCTGGCAAATTGTCCTGTCAAAAAAAGGGGTGCCTGAAGGGTATAAAACGGTTCGGTGAGGCGATAATCTACCGTTTACGATATTTAAGGGGCATTCAAGTGCCTTTATTTGAATATGGTATTAAAGCATTATCCATATCCTTCTTCATATCCCCCACATCCTCTATCCCCACGGACACCCTAACCAGCGAGTCTGCTATTCCTACCTTCTCCCTTTCTTCCCTTGGTATTTGGTATGGAGGCATGGGGCATAAGGCCAGGAGCTCTATCAGAGAACCGGTACCTTGCAAGCAGGGTATTTATTGCAGGGTTTCCCAGATGGGCTATAATTTTTATGAACTTACATATCAATCAGAGGTTACAAATGGAGATTTCCAGGAGATGGGTATTGGGAGTCATAGGATGGCTCTTCTTTTTCCTTACATTTCAATGGAGGACTGCCATGGCACAGCTTTTTTTCAGGCCCAAGAGGAGGATGAAGCCTATCAGGTTTGACAATCCTTACAAAGAGGGCGGGAAGGCCCTTGTCGGCATAGTTAGGGGCAAGGATATAATGAGCATGGTAAGGGAGGCCGTATCTCTGATTGGAGGTCTTGATAAGATAGATGTTAAAGGTAAGACAGTTCTCGTAAAACCGAATGTCGTATCTGGAGAGCCGAACCCTGCAACTACAAACCCGGAGGTAGTCCGCGCTGTGGTGAAACTTCTTAAAGAAAACGGCGCCTCAAGGGTTATTGTAGGAGACATGTCCGCCATGATGACCCTTTCCACAAAGAGGAACATGGAGAGGACGGGGATAAAAAAGGCTGCTGAGGAGGAAGGGGCGGAGGTCGTTTATTTTGAGGACCATGACTGGGTGGAGGTGGAGCTTCCGAGAGCCAAATATATCTCCAAGGTCTATGTGACAGAATGGATATTCAACGTGGACAGGGTTATAAACCTTCCTGTCATAAAGACCCACAGGTCGGCATCATACAGCATATGCCTCAAGAACTTTATAGGTGCGACGCACTTAAAGTTCAGGCCCTATCTCATAGACACAGAGCACTGGGAGGAGTTGATCTCGGAGATAAACATAGCCTATCAGCCCCACCTGAATATAGTAGACGGGACAAGGATAATGATAGAAGGAGGCCCCTGTGAGGGTACTGCCGTTGACACAAACCTTATAATCGCCAGCGGTGACAGGATAGCTGCCGACATAGCAGGTTTGGAGATAATAAAGAGTTTTGGCAGGTGGAAGATGGTCATAGGAAAGGATGTATGGGAACAGAAGCAGATAAAGAGGGCCTTGGAGCTTGGTCTCGGCGCTAAGAAGGAGGAGATAAAGATTATTGAAAAATGAGGAGGGGCATTCCTTCAACCCAAATTCTCCTCTCCACGATGCTAAAACCATCATTCTATGGGTCTACGACAAAAAAATGGGTACACCTCCCCTCCCCTTGCGGGAGGGGATTGAGGGGAGGGGGAACTAAATTGCAACACCTTGAGATTACAGTCCAATTCACCCGCCCCCTAACCCCCTCCCGTCAAGGGAGGGGGGATATAATAGCTTCAAAATTGAGACTACCAACAAATTTGCCGTACACCATCTTCCCATTCTATTCGCAGAGGTTTGATGTCAAAATAGTTGCGTCAAATTTATTGACAAATCCCATTAAAAACAATATATTGCAGGAAAGTTTACAAATATCTTGCACGCATATATGTGAAAAGGATGCTATTGCGGAGATCATGCAAAAAGTAAAGATGGCAGGGATTAGATATTAACTTGTGAACCTTACAAAAGTGGTGATAGCAAGCTTTCTTGTTAACATTACAAATCGAACGAAGTCGAGAAAAACTTGTTAAATATATAGTTAGCCTTTTAATATTATGACATTCATGGAAATCATTAAACCGATTATAGAACTTTTCAAATTCACTCCACGTCACTTTGCATCCTTTGCTATCGCCAGTCTCGTCGTCTTTTTTAT
>JAUSKU010000086.1 GCA_030646755.1 Deltaproteobacteria bacterium | reverse complement strand
TTTTCTTTCTCCCTTTGGCCATTATTATGGGCAATCATTAACATAAGTATGTGAAAATGTACAGAGTTTTTTTCAACGATAACAATATTCTAACGGGTAAAGACAGGGCAGCAGGAAGCATACCGAACAGTATTGGGACAGTACCCACAAGGGCATAAATTCAGAAGCTCTTTTGTTTTTCATTCTGACTCTTTTATTCTTTTATTCTTTAATCTTCTGGACAAACAGTTTTAGATTTTGACATAATGGAAGTGGTTAAATATGAGAAACAGAATTGATAAATCAGACCATTTACACAAGAGGACAGGCACAGGGACTCAACATGCAGACCCGAAGAAAGCTGAGAGCCTGGGGATTGCAGAGACGCGATATTTTATATTTCACGAGCTTGTCACTTTGAGCGGTGGGAACCTGTCTCCAGTGACGCTTGCGTACGAGACTTACGGCATCCTGAACAGCGACAGGTCAAACGCCATCCTGATACTCCATGCCTTCTCAGGTGACGCCCATGCCGCGGGGTTCCATGAAGGCGTTGAGAAGCCGGGATGGTGGGACATCCTGATAGGGCCGGGAAAGGGGTTTGATACCGACAAATACTTTGTCATCTGCTCCAACGTCATCGGCGGGTGCAAGGGATCAACTGGGCCGTCTTCGATAAACCCTGAGACAGGCAAGCCTTACGGTCTTAAATTCCCTATGATAACCATAGACGACATGGTGAACGCCCAGAGACATCTGATTGACCACCTTGGCATAGACAAGCTCCTGGCTGTTGCAGGCGGGTCCATGGGCGGGATGCAGGTGTTGCAGTGGATGGCATCCTACCCTGAGAGGATTAGAAGCGCCATACCCATAGCTGCAACGGTAAGACACACACCACAGCAGATCGCCTTCAATGAGGTCGGCAGGCAGGCGATCATGGCGGACCCGAACTGGAAGTCAGGCGATTATTACGACGGCCCGACGCCTGCCGCAGGGCTTGCCGTGGCGCGGATGGTCGGCCATATCACCTACATGAGCGAAAGGTCGCTGGAGGAAAAAACCACGGCCAGGCGGGATCCTGCCTCACCTTTCAAGCCTACCGCGGTTCTTGAGGTGGAGCAGTATCTGAGCTACCAGGGGAATAAATTTGTTGAGAGGTTTGACGCAAACTCTTATCTATTTATCAGCAAGGCGATGGACCATTTTGACCTCTCCGGGAAGTTGACCAATGCCTTAAGGCGAAGCGGCATGAAGGCCCTGGTGATAGCCTTTAAGACCGACTGGCTCTACCCGCCGGAACATTCAAAAGAGATTGTAAGGGCCTGCAAGATGGCAGGGGGAAATGCCACATACTGCGAAATAGATTCACCTCACGGCCACGATTCGTTCCTCCTTGAATCGGAGCAGCAGGGACATCTTATCAGGCATTTTCTTGAAAAGGTCGTAAAGGAATGACTATGGCACACGGGGAGATCAGGCTGGATCATAAAGTGATCCTCGGCATGGTAACAGAAGGGGCTTCAGTGCTGGACCTGGGCTGCGGAGAAGGCGAGCTCCTCAACTTATTAGAGAAGGAAAAGAAGGTCACGGGTCAGGGGATAGAGTTCAGCGAACAGGCTATCTATTCCTGTGTTGAAAAGGGGCTTAGCGTCTATCATGGCGACATAGATACCGGGCTGTCAGAATACGGCGACGGGTCGTTTGATTATGTGATCTTAAACGAGAGCCTCCAGCAGGTGTGGAAACCGGGCATTGTCCTCAATGAGGCGCTCCGGGTAGGGCGGAAGGTCATAGTGGGTTTCCCGAATTTTGGCCACTACTCGGTGCGTCTACAGGTATTCTTCGGCGGAAGGACGCCTGTGACCCCCTCTCTCCCTTTCATGTGGTACGATACGCCAAACGTCCATTTTATAAGCATCAGTGACTTTGAGGAATATTGCAAGACAAGGGGTGTCAGCGTGCTGGACTCGGTATTCATCAAGAAGGACAGGGTCACAAGGATACTGCCAAATCTGTTCGCAGATATCGGGATATTCATGATATCTGGTAAAATATGAAAATCAAAGGCCTCTACGCAATAATAGACAACTCCATCCTTCCTTCCTTTTCCAATGCTGAGATTGCAAAAAAAGTATTGACCGGAGGGGCCCAAATTCTCCAGCTCAGAGGAAAGGGGCTTTCGTCAAAAGAGCTTCTGGAACAGGCGAGAGAGATCAGGGAGCTTACAAGGACAGCTGGTGCTATATTGATAGTGAATGACAGGGCGGACATCGCCCTCCTCTCAGATGCTGACGGCGTCCACCTTGGCCAGGACGACCTGCCCATTTCCGAGGCAAGGAAGATTTTAGGGAAAGAAAAAATGATAGGCATCTCGACTCATTCCCTGGAGCAGGCTGTTAAGGCGGAACAGGAAGGGGCAGACTATATCGGTTTCGGCCCTGTATTTGGTACAAAGACCAAGGCGGATGCGGAAGGAGCCAAGGGATTGCGGGCACTGCTGGAAGTTAAACAGAGGGTTTCTATACCTGTTGTTGCCATTGGGGGGATAAATCTGGAAAACATGGGAGAGGTTATAGATGCAGGTCCTGATGGTGCTGCCGTGATATCGGCCATTATAAAGGCTGAAAACATAGAGGACGCAACCAGAAAGTTTGTGGAAGCATTTTCCAAGTCCCGGCCTGACTAAAAGGATGGGGCACTTTTAGCTGCAATATGAACCCGTCCCCAATTCTCGAAGAAATATAAAAAATGCTATGGAGGTACTAAATGAAGAGCCTTAAAGGAACAAAGACGCTGGAAAATCTTATGAAGGCGTTTGCCGGGGAATCCCAGGCGAGGAACCGCTACACCTATTATGCCTCTGTTGCCAGGAAGGAAGGGCTTATGCAGATTGAGGCGATATTTACAGAGACCGCTGACAACGAAAAGGAGCATGGAAAGAGGTTTTACAAGCTTATAATTGAAGGGATGAAGGGTGAGCTCCCTGCAACGGTGAAGGTTGATGCAGAATACCCTGTGGCATATTCGACCACAGCCGAGAACCTTAGGGCCGCCGCCGCAGGTGAGAAGGAGGAGTGGGGAAAGCTCTACCCTGGTTTTGCGGAAGAAGCGGAAGCCGAGGGTTTCCCGGAGGTTGCCACCGCATTCAGGAACATAGCAAAGGTTGAAATAAGGCACGAAGCTCGTTATCTGAAGCTCCTGGAAAATTTAGAAAAAGGAAAGGTCTTCAGGAAGGACTCTGCTGTCAAGTGGAAGTGCAGAAACTGCGGGCTTGTCCATGAAGGTCCCGAGGCCCTGAAGGAATGTCCGGCATGTCTTCACCCGCAAAGTTATTTTGAAGTATTTATAGAGACGTATTAAGAGACAGGGAGCTATGGGTGACGGAAGACAGGGTTCAGGAGATAATAAGTCAAGCTGAAGATCGGTACGAGATGCTCGTTTCTTCGATTGTAGAGGTCCCTGACTATACGATAGACAACCTCTCGCAGGAAAAGGGCGCGGAGTTTATGGACAGATGCCTTTACGAGTTTACGGAGTACAGGAAGGAGTTCGGGGGGAGGCTTGTTTTCATGTGCCTTAAACCCCCTGACAGTCAGACCTTCTTTCTTGAGCGCTTCAGGATTTACGGAACCGAAAGCCCCCAGGGGATAGAAAGGGGAGATGACCCATCATACATGAATGGGGTCGGTGAGTGTGT
Source organism: Deltaproteobacteria bacterium (assembly GCA_030646755.1). GTDB lineage: Bacteria > Desulfobacterota > JAENJC01 > JAENJC01 > JAENJC01 > JAUSKU01. The sequence continues at coordinate 10,600 of JAUSKU010000086.1, read as the reverse complement.
CTACCTGCGCATCCCGGAAGGCTCAACCATCATAGACATTGGATGCGGGACAGGAAAGTATCTGAAGGTATTAAGCGGTAAGAGGATGACGGCCCTTGCCATGGATATCTCCAAGGATCTGATTGTGGAAGACAGGAAATCAACTGAGCTGAGGGACGTCCATTTCTTTCCAGGTGACTGCGTAGATCTAAGATTTCTAAAGGATAAGGAAATAGACTACCTGACAGGTGTTAATATCCTTAACGTCCTTTACCCTGAGATGGTTGAGTCCCTTCTGGAGCAGGGAGAAAGGGTTGCAAATATGGGAGGGCTTTTCGCCTTCACCCTCCCGGCCAGGGCAGACCTCTGGAGCGATTATTCTCCTGAACTGGGGGGGCCTTTGAAGGAAAGGCTAAACAGGGGATCTGATGAGTATCTGGAGATCGCATCCAACCAGACGTTTTTTGGGCAGATGAGGCTCCTTTCGTTCGTCAGGAACCTTTGCAGGGAAAAAGGGTGGAGGTGCAGGGTACTCAGGTTTCTGGACAGCAGTATCTATGATAGGCCGGCCTTTAGCAAGACCCTGGACGCCAGATACCTTAAATCAGGCGAGGACTCCCTCTTGAAGCTCCTTGAGTTCCCGATAAGAAGGGCCAGGGCTACAGCAGTTCCGCCGGAAGGATCATACCTTGTATGCTCTATCGGCTATGGGCTGGAGATATACTTTGGAGATGAGGCCCTGCCGCCTGCTGATGAGGCCCACTATTTTGGCGATGAAGTGGAGTTTGAGAAGCTTAATATCCGCACAGAACTGGACGATTCCGTAACCCGCTGGAACCTGCCGTTTGAGAAAGTTTATTGAACCTTCTTGTAGCCCCTCACATCCCCGAAAAATACAACGTCCCTTACCTCCCCCTTGACGGGAACTAACTCCCTGTCTGCCCAGACCCATACAATGCCTTCTTTCTGGCGGAAGAGGCGCCTGTCTACATCCATCCTTATAAGGAAATGAGCATCCTTAATATCTACCTTCCTTTCTCTCTCCACCTCATCATCCGCTATACTGACCATTATATGAGACACGCCCCTTCTTGGCATGGTGTCTATCTTAAAAGTCTCCCCCCTCTTCTTTACGCCGAAGACCCCTCCCCGGAGGTTGTAGTAAGCGGAAAGGAAGTCGTTATACGTTACGTTTTCAGGTATGATACCCTCAGACACGACTAAATCTTGACCGGGTTTCGACTCCCTGGTTGATATCGTCCTCTTAGAGTAGTCGAGAATGAATTCTGTAACCTCTCTCTTTTCCTCTTTGACAATCTCCTGGCTGAAATACCTGCTCCGCAGCATCCTCCCCTTTCCGGTATCTACCAGTTCCATTACCGAGACATATCTGTGCCTCCTGTATTGGGTGAGCCATCCAACGAAACCCATAGTCTCCGCCTCCAGGACAGCCATGTACTCAGAGGGTCTTTCTCCCTTTTTAAAATAGAAGTGGGCCTCCGCAGCCTTTGTAAACCAGAAGAAGCTCAGGTCATAACTGAATTCCTGATTAAGAAAGGCGTCAGGGAAGCGTTCAGGAGGGACGATGGGCAGTGCGTTAGGATTGTCACCATGAGATGAAAGGGGAGAAAGAAGGATGAACGCGAGGAGGAAGGGCAAGATTATTTTATATGGAGCAGTTCCGCCTTTAAATAAATCCTTCATGCTATTAATAATACCATGCCAAGATAATATTTAAAGGGTACACTCTATCTTTCAGAGCAAATGTTTTATAAGACCATTGAAGATATGGCGGAGTTATTCTATAATGCGAAGCTGTATCCATATGGCAAATCTTGAAAACATCAGCATAATCCTCGTAAATCCCAAGACCCCCGGGAACATCGGCTCCATAGCAAGGTGCATGATGAACACTGGGCTTTCCAGACTGATACTCGTAAGACCAACCGATCACCTGAACAGCGAGGCTTTGAGGATGGCTGCCGGAACGCACGGGATACTAGAAAGGGCTGAGGTAGTTCCTACCCTTAAGGATGCCCTGGTCGGACACGGCCTTGTCCTTGGCACCACACGCAGAGCTGGAAAATGCAGAAAAAAGCTGTACAACCCCAGGGAGGCTGCGGAACGGGTTATCCCATTGCTTTCTGAGAACAGAGTTGCGTTGGTCTTCGGCAGGGAGGTAAATGGTCTGGACAATGAGGATATCGCCCTGTGCCATGAGCTGATTTCCATTCCCTCCTCTGACGCCTTTCCATCTCTCAATCTATCTCATGCAGTTATGGTGGTTGCATATGAGATGTTTATGGCTGCCGAACCCAAGATGCGCTCTTTGAAGCAAGGGAAACTTGCCGATGCGGCAGACCTTGAAAACTTCTATGAACAGCTTGAGCAAACAGTTGCCGAAATTAAATTTTTTAATAAGCAGAACCCAAAGCACATTATGTTTGCCTTCAGACAGATGTTCGGAAGGGCCCGGCTGGATGACAGAGAAGTGCGGATATTAAGGGGATTCCTTAGTCATATTGATGTAGCTGTAAAGAAAGAAAATAGTTGAAGTGAAAGGGAATAATTAAATCTGCCGTTTTATCGTAATAAAACAATTAACCCTTTTCGTTAATTAATTTGACAACAGGTGAGTGGTGTGGATATAATCTTTAAAACATCCAAGCTGCAAAAGATATGCAACGATCAAAAGTTGCTGACAAGAACGCACGGAACACGAAGGGCTGAGCTGATGAGGCGAAGGCTTGATGATCTGCGGGCTGCCACATGTCTTGAAGAGATGAGACACCTTAAACAAACCCGTTGTCACGAACTGCATGGCAATAAAGCAGGTCAATTATCCGTCGATCTCGATCACCCATACAGGCTTATCTTTCAAACGGCAAATAATCCCGTACCACAAAGGGTGGATGGCGGTCTGGACTGGGCAAAGGTAACAGCGGTCATGATAATCGGTGTGGAGGATACACATGAGTAGCACAATTCAAAATCAGTATATGCCGGACTATGTTTCTCCGCCAGGAGAGACATTGCTTGAAACAATTGAAGCAATAGGGATGTCGCAGGCTGACCTGGCTGAGCGGACTGGCAGGCCTAAAAAGACAATAAACGAGATCATCAAGGGAAAGGCCGCAATAACCCAGGAGACCGCTTTGCAGCTTGAAAGGGTCTTAGGCATTCCTGCAAGTTTTTGGAATAACCGGGAACATAAGTACCGTGAAGCCTTGGCAAGGATCGAGGAAAAAGAGCGCCTTCAAAGAGATGTCGAATGGCTAAAGGATATACAGGTAAAGGCCCTAATAAAGGCAGGTTGGGTTAGAGCGTTTAATGATAGGGTTCAGCAGGTACAGGAAGCCCTCAATTACTTTGGCGTTGCCTCTCCTGAACGGTGGCGTGAAATCTGGCTCGGCGCGCAAGTTTCTTACCGCAAGTCACCTGCATTTCAAAGCGATCCCGGCGCAGTGGCCGCTTGGCTTCGGAAGGGGGAGTTGGACGCCCGGCAAATTGACTGCGACCCTTACGATGAATCAAAGTTCAAAGAAACCCTTCATGCTGTTCGTTCCCTCACAGATAAAACCCCGGACGTTTTCCAGGCTGAGATAGTGCGCCTGTGCGCCAAATCCGGCGTTGCTGTGGTCTTCACGCCTGAACTGCCAAAGACAAGGATCAGCGGGGCAACCCGATGGTTAAATCCTAACAAGGCGTTGATTCAACTTAGTCTTCGTTACAAGACCGATGATCATCTCTGTTTTACCTTCTTTCATGAAGCTGGTCACATCCTTTTGCACGGTAAAAAGGAAGTCTTTATTGAATCAGACGGAGATACTGACGCTAAGGAAGCTGAGGCGAACCGGTATGCCGCTAACTTCCTTATTCCTCCTGCCGAATTAAAGCGTTTACCCAAGTCAGCAAATATAAGCAAAAAAGCCATTGTCAGCTTTGCAAAAGAAATCGGTATATCTCCTGGGATTGTCGTTGGAAGGCTTCAGCATGAAGGAATATTGAAGCGCAGCTTTTGTAATGATCTAAAGCAGAGCTTTAAGTGGGAGAAGTAATAACAGAGGTCTTCTTCTTCAAGCAGTGGGGCGGACGGGCAGAAGCGGGCAAAGAAGCTTAACGGGCGATTGCTCCTTGGGCGCACGTGGGATGAAGTTCCGGTTTTGGCCAACAGATAAAGTCGCAAACCTTTTTTATTGACAAGAGAACACTTGAAAGGGATAATTGAGCCCATGCAGGTATTTGACAATACCATCAGGGAAATATTAAACGAAAGGTTATTAAAGCTTGAAGAATCTTTTGACGCCAATGTCATTTTTTATTATGGAGAGATTCATCCATATTTCGAAAAATCATTCAGGGATTTTATCGAGAAGGGCAAAGAAGAAAGCGATGCAAAAAATAGACTTGCAGTTATATTGAATACACCCGGTGGGAGTGTGGAAACGGTAGAGAAGATGGTTAGTATAATCCGTTTTCACTATAATGAAGTCTATTTTGTCGTTCCAGATTATGCAATGTCCGCCGGTACAATACTTTGCATGTCCGGCAACAGAATTTATATGGATTATTCTTCCTCCCTTGGACCAATAGACCCGCAGGTTTATAATGGTAAAGAATATGTCCCTGCATTGGGGTATTTAGATCAGGTGGAAAAACTACTTGAAAAGGCTAAGAACAAAACCATTACTCAGGCAGAGTTCCTGATTCTACAAAACCAGGACTTAGCCATGCTTAGCCGATATGAACAGGCAAAAAATCTTACTGTTACACTTCTGAAAAAATGGTTGGTTGAGTATAAGTTCCATGATTGGGATATGCACCACACAACTGTCGGCAAGAAAGGCAAACCCGTAACAAAAAAAGAAAAAGAAAAAAGGGCAGAAGAGATTGCACGGCAGCTTGGCGACAATAAGTTGTGGCACTCTCATGGAAGGATGATCGGCATTAATACCCTTACAAATACCTTGAAACTGCAAATTGAGGATTATTCCAAAGAAACTGAGTTGAGAACTTTGATAAGGTCTTACAATGATTTGATCGTAGAATATATTCGCAGAGCCAATTCCACTTTTTTCTTACATAGCAAAAACTTTTTCTGAGGTGATTATGCAGATTACTAAAAGAGTACAAAAGGCAATGAAAGAGACTAAACGTGATTTTGCCAAGGACCCAGGGTTCGTAAAGCTCAGCGAATTTTACCAAAAGATGCAAAACGCTGGTATTGCAAAGAAACAGGAATATAGTCTGCCGCCTTTAGATACTATCGGGCGAAGATTAAATCAGGCAATAGTTAAAAAAGAAAAATGATTGGTCTACTGCCATAACGACAGGGATTAATTAGCAATAAATAAAAAAGGCCGCTCTTTGTGATGCGGCCTTTTTTGTATAATCTTCATTTTGGACAAATAACCCAATGCCCACCTAACCTGGCTTACAAGAGAAACTGACCTGAAGCTTTCACAGAATGAGCCGTACAGGCTTCTGGAGGCTGTGCCGGAGCTTTCTTATGGTGATGCGAAGGCAAAACATGCTGATCCAGGGGGCCAGCCGGTAAGATCGTCAGCAACTAATGAATGGTGGATGTTTCCATGAGCGGACAAGGGAGAATTGAAGAAGGGTTTGCCGTAGACAATGTCAGCCAGCGTCGGCGGCGTGTCACGGGCAACAGCAAAGATCAAATTGAGGAAAAGATTAAGTGGCTGGAAAGTCTTTGGGACAAGGAAAATCAAAACTTAACTCCACATGCTTGGCAAACGCGCCACTATTCAAAAACCACGGAAACTTCCAATGAAATACTCGATCCTCGGAAGAAAGGAGCACTTGCGGAAACGCTTAACTTCCCAACACCGCCATCTCCATCTGGAAGCGTAAAGTATGATACCGTTTTTCTACCGTTACCACTTAACACTAATTTACCTGATACTAAGGTTCATTCAAAAAGTTTGATCTCTCCAGTAGCTGCACCACTTAATACCAAATTGCCAAATAGAGCTCATCTTGAAGACTACGCAATTTTTTGCTCCTCAATTAGCTATGCGTCAAAATATCGTCTTGCAGAAAGAATATCGCTATTGCCGGAGTACCCTATTCCTAAACCTACCATACCTACTTTCCCAGCAGATATTGTCAAAATCCACCCGATGCAAACTAAGGAAGCCAAATGGTATGACAAACTCCTATTCCCCCGGCTGGTCGGAATATTGAAACATAACGATGGGGCTAAAGAATTCAATAAGTGGCTTTTGGAACTTCAGAGAGACCGACAACTGTTCTGGAAAGCGAAGAAGGAGGCCTTCGACAAGGTATGTCATACTGTTTTGTCAGGATGGGAAGCAGCCAGATCGCAATGGAATGCGGGGGTTGCAGAGGATAAAGCAAAACTCCAAGAGTTAAAGTCCCTCTACGAAACTGGAAAAGCGAACGCTGTTGCCGAATATTTTCGCACTCAAATGGACTCCACCCCTCTTCCATCGTGGTGCCCGCGTGAATATGAGTTAGAATTTGACGAGGAAGCGGGCATTTTATTGATAAATGTTCGGCTTCCTTATTTTGGGGAACTCGAAGTGATGAAGAATAGGGAACTTAAATTAGTTCCGGCCAATCAGAAGGAAGCGCGCGAAATGGCCAATAAGTTCCTTTTCCTAATTGCGCTACGCCTAATTTGGGAGGTCCCACAGGTAGACTACTGCAATCGAGTCGGTATGGTCGCCTGCAATGGGTATGTGATTTTCAATGATCCGTCCACTGGGCAACGCAGACAAGATGTGATTCTATCAGTCTTAGCAAAACGTGAGGATATAAAGAATATCGTGCTGGAACGTATAGAACCAGAGGCGTGCTTCCGCAGTCTGAAGGGTGTAGCCGCAGCTAAAATATCCGAGATTGTTCCCGTGCAACCCCTTATTCAATTTAATAAGAAGGATAAGCGATTTATTGCAGCAAAAGAAGTAATTGATAAGATGGGGGATAAGAATCTTGCCACGATGGAATGGCAAGATTTCGAGCATCTTATAAGAGAATTATTTGAAAAAGAGTTTGGAGCAAATGGCGCAGAGGTTAAGATCACTCAGGCAAGCCGAGATCGCGGTGTTGATGCAATCGTGTTTGACCCAGATCCACTTCGGGGTGGCAAGCTCGTAATTCAGGCAAAACGCTATTCTAATACGGTTGATGTGAGTTCAGTACGTGACCTCTACGGGACGGTGATGAATGAAGGGGCAAATAAAGGGATTTTAGTAACGACTAGTAATTATGGCAGAGATACCTATGACTTCGCAAAAGATAAACCGCTCACACTTATCAATGGTGCAAACCTGCTACACTTACTGCAGAAGCACGGATATCATATGAAAATTGACATCAAGGAGGCTAAACGACTACTAAAGGTGGATCAACAATCTAATGCAAAGTGAAAAGATTGAGAAAAATAAATAGCATATCCTCAAAGAGATACGGTAAACCAATCTATTAGAAAGGATTTATATGAACGAAATACTGATTTTCAAACACGTTCCCTTTGAAGGGCCGGGGACATTCCGGGAGGAACTGGAAAAAAGGGGGCTTCTTTATAGGGAGGTAAACCTTTACGAGGAGGCTGCTCCTGCAAACCTTGACGGATGCAAAGGCCTTATCATCATGGGCGGGCCGATGAACGTCTATGAGGAGAAAGAGTACCCCTTCCTGAAAGACGAAGACAGGCTTATAAAAGAGGCGCTGTCAAAGGGGCTTCCCATGATCGGTGTTTGTCTCGGTGCCCAACTAATGGCAAAGACAGCAGGGGCAAAGGTTACCAAGGGGGATAAAAAGGAGATAGGCTGGTATCCATTGCATCTTACGGAAGAGGCATCCGAAGACCAGGTTTTCAGGACCATTCCCCAAGAGATCGAGGTCTTCCAGTGGCATGGGGACACATTTGATATCCCCGATAGGGCAGTGAGACTCGCATCATCCGATCTTTTCCCTAACCAGGCATTCAGGATTGGAGACAACGCCTATGCTTTCCAGTTCCATATAGAAGTGACGAGCGATATAATAAAATCCTGGATCGATATAAACGAAGAAGAACTTGCTGGGCTAAAGAATTACATAGACTCCCAAAAGGTCCTGTCTGAGACAAAAAACAAAATCGATAACCTTGGAAGATTGGCAAAAAACGTATATGAACAGTTATTCAAAATCTTTTCTTAAGTACGCTATCGACACAGCATCGAAAGTCTTACTGTTGACTATGCCAAAACAGCCGATATAATATCCTAACGTCATTTGAGCCGGGAGGAGGAAATATGTCTGAATTTAAGAACGTTAATGTCAAGAAAGAGGCGAATGTCTATTTCGACGGGAAGGTGACGAGCCGCACCATTATATTCCCTGAAGGCTCCAAGAAGACCCTTGGAGTGATGCTTCCAGGGGAATATGAGTTTAATACAGCGGAGAAGGAGATCATGGAGATCATCTCCGGGGAGCTGGATGTATTGCTCCCTGGTAAAGCCGAATGGGAGAGTATCGGCAGCGGGCAGGAGTTTGCCGTCTCGGCAAACTCAAAGTTTACGATGAGAGTCAAAAAGATTTCGGATTACTGCTGCAGCTTTGTAAAATGAGGCTCCTTTTATTAACCCGTTATCCCCACCACCTCTTCATAGGTGGTAATCCCTTCCAGCATCTTCCTTATGGCGCATTGCCTGATTGTAAGCATACCGCCGGCCTTTGCAGCCTCCTGGAGCGCTGTCATGGACACATTGTCAGATATCAGTCCCTGCACCCTTTCCGATATATCCATGACCTCGAAGACTCCTGTCCTTCCCTTGTAACCCGTCCCCCTGCACTCGACGCACCCTTCCCCGTATGAGACCTTGAACTTTTTGGCCGGGAGTTGGAGGTGGATAATCTCCTCTTCCGTCAGGAACCTCTCCTTTGCGCAATGGGTGCAGATCTTCCTGACGAGCCTCTGTGCAATTATTCCTATCAGGGTGGACGAAATGAGGAACGAGGGTATTCCCAGGTCCAGCAGCCTTGTTATGGAGGAAGGTGCATCATTGGTGTGCAGGGTAGAAAGGACGAGGTGACCGGTGAGGGCGGCCTGAACTGCATTATCGGCAGTCTCCTTGTCTCTTATCTCCCCGACCATGATGATGTCCGGGTCCTGCCTCAATATGGTCCTCAGGGAGTTGGCGAAGGTCACGCCTATGGCAGGCTGGACACCGACCTGGTTGAACTCTTCCATGACCATTTCTATCGGGTCCTCTACGGTTATTATGTTAACATCCGGGGATGAGAGCATCTTCAGAGCCGAATAAAGGGTGGTGGTCTTACCGCTTCCGGTAGGGCCGGTGACCAGTATTATCCCGTTGGGCCTTCTTATAAAAGAGTTGAAGAGCTGATACTCTCTCGGATAGAAGCCTATCTGGTCCAGCTCCTGGAGCAGTATCTCCGGGTCGAAGATCCTTATCACGACCTTTTCCCCGAATGCCACAGGCATGGTCGACACCCGGAGCTCGATCTCCTTCCCCTTGTAGTTTGTCTTTATCCTTCCGTCCTGGGGTTTTCTCTTCTCCGCTATATCCATCCTTGAAAGCATCTTTATCCTTGACACTATCGGCAGATGGACCGTCTTGGGGATCTTGTGTATGTAATGCAGGACCCCGTCAATCCTGAGACGGACATGAGAGCTGTCCCTCTTTGGCTCTATATGGATGTCGCTGGCCTTCTGGTCAAAGGCATACTGAAGGAGATACTCCACTGCATTTACCACATGCTGGTCTGTGGCCTCTATTTCCGCATGGGCCTTGAGCCTGACATACTGTTCAAGGTTGCTTATGTCTATGGAAGGGGCCATCTCCTTCTGGGCCTCGATGACAGAGGAGCGGAAGCCGTAGAACTCCCTGACTATCTTCATTATGTCGCTCTTGGAGCTGAGGACGATGTTCACCTTGATCTTTTTTGTCCTCTGGAGATCTTGAACGGCCTCAAGGTCAAAAGGGTCGGCAACAGCAATGGTCACAACCCCGGACTCTTCAGAAACGGGGATGACCATGTACTTCTGGGCAAAGGGACGGGAGATATAGGAGGTAACCGTGTCGAGGTTGAGTTTAAGAGGGTCTATCTTGAGGTATTTGATACCAACCTCTTCACCGATTGCAGCGCTTATCGCATCCTCAGTCAGTATCTTCCCGTTTTTCCCCTGGACTTCCAGATTGAAGGAAGATATGACCTCGGCTGGCGAGACAGTTTCATATACATGGAGCCCCCTTCTGGCATGGGACGATTCCTGATGTTTCTGAAGCCTCGCCCTCTGTGCGCCTCCCTTGATGATGATATCCTTGTACTGGTCCTCGGAGATAAGCTCCCTCTTAAGAAGAAGCTTGGCGACAAATTCGATATTAAAGGGCTGCTTATCTGTCAAAGGATACCTCCCGTCAACCTATTATCAACATGGTTTGTAAGAATATCACACCTGCCGGTAGATGCAAACCTATTATATTACCCAAAAATAGACATTGCCTATATACAGTCCTCTCCCTTAACTCCCTACCGAGTTTTTAAAAAGATAGATTAGGATTTTCTTCTATACGGTGATTGTTTCTCTCGCTGGTTACCTCTCTATGTTTACATAAAGGCGCCG
>JAUSKU010000022.1 GCA_030646755.1 Deltaproteobacteria bacterium | reverse complement strand
CGCCTTTATGTAAACATAGAGAGGTAACCAGCGAGAGAAACAATCACCGTATAGAAGAAAATCCTAATCTATCTTTTTAAAAACTCGGTAGGGAGTTAAGGGAGAGGACTGTATATAGGCAATGTCTATTTTTGGGAAATAGAAAATTCTTGACAAAGACAGCGTCGGATGAAATAATTAATTATGCCCTGGAGAACCGGGGTTTATTTTTTTTAAAAGGAGGATTTATGGCTTACAAGATTACTGAAGAGTGCGTTGCCTGCGGAGTATGTTTGCCGGAATGTCCGGTGGATGCTATAAGCGAAGGGGATATTTATGTTATCAATCCTGACCTTTGTACAGACTGCGGTGCATGCGCAGCAGTTTGTCCAACTGATGCCATCATAGGCCCAGATAAGCAGTAGGGAGCACTTACTGAAGTGATAACAAAACCCCAGTTGGTTAGACCAACTGGGGTTTTGTTTTTTGGTAGCTTTAGAACTACGCCTTTCTCACATTCTCAGCCTGCGGACCTTTTGGACCGCTGGTGACGTCAAACTCAACTTCTTGCCCTTCTTGCAAGGTTTTGAATCCCTCACCTGTGATGGCTGAAAAGTGAACGAAAACGTCGCTGCCGGATTCCTGTTCGATAAACCCGTAGCCTTTGCTCTCGTTAAACCACTTTACCTTACCTTTAGCCATTGTAGAACCTCCTTTCAAAGACTCCAGGGAAACCTGGGTGAAACAAAACCTTTAAAGCTTTGTTAGCCTACGGCAGTAGTTATCCCGCCCTTCAGCTGCAATAATTATACACCCCCGCTAAACCATGTCAAGCAATTATTTTACTTTTCCTTGGTATAAGTTGACAGCGCCGCTCATATTGGCTAATATTAGCCACGGAGGTAGATATGAGGCTTACAAAGCTACAGATAGAAGAGATTTCAAAGCTGATCCTTAAAAAATTCAAGGGTATGGATATTGTAACCGTCAATGCGCCGGAGGACAGGGTGCTGCATCGAATTTCAGAGATAATTGCTAAAGATATGATGGTTGAGGAAGAACTGGACAGAGAGGTCAAAAAGTTCCTTGAGACGTATGAGGCGGAGTTCAAGAGCGGGAAACTGGAGTATATGAAGATGTTCAACAAGGTTAAGGAAAAACTGGTAGAGGAAAGGGACATAATTATATGAAACTCAGCGAAGACAGGATAAGCCATATATCCCACCTCGTGGCCGATGGGCTGTGGAAGGACGAGTTGATTGATTATGATGAGGATGAAGAACACAAGGTGGTTGATGAGATAAAGAAGGTGATTGCCAATTATCTGAAGGTCGAGGACGAGGTGGATACCCTCGTAAGGAACAAGATATCCTCCTATTCCAGGAATATCCCAACTGGGAGCAGGGAGTGGGACGTCCTCTACCAGAAGTTTCATAAGGAAGAGATGCAGAAGAGGCACAGGTAAGGGAATAGGGCGCCCGTTTCAAAACAGCACCTCGCAAGGGATACCTTCCTCCTCAAATCCCCTCTTCAGCTCTTCCCCCTTTTCTTGAAAGAACCTGTCCTCTTTCGCCCACTCCATGCCGTATTTCCTGTAAACCCAGTCTGCATAGTGATAGTTCAGCCTGTCCACCATTACATAATCCACCTTTCCCTTAAGCTCGCTGACCAAGCCCTCTGCGCCTGGAAGGATGGGTGCTATCATGGCGAAGGTCTTGATACCTTCTGAATGAAGCACTGCCAGGGCCTTGAGCCTTTCTTTGACCGGCGGGGCCCCTGGTTCGAAGATCTTTCTTATCCTTTCATCTGCCGTTGTTATGGTGAATCCGACTTCGGCCTCTTCCGATTTCTTCAGTATCTCAATATCTCGCAAGACAAGAGGGGACTTGGTCTGGATCGTCACAGGCCAGCCGCTTTCTACCAGGATTTCAAGGCACCTTCTTGTAAGCCCATATCTTTTCTCTGCCGGTTGATATGGATCGCAGACACCGCTTATCCAGACCCCTCCAACCCTTTTTTTCTTGACCTCCTCAATCAGCAGTTCCGGGGCATTGACCTTTACATCAACAAACTCACCCCATTTTTCCATGTGACCGGTGAACCTCTTCATGAATCTGGCATAGCAGTATGTGCACGCATGGGCGCAGCCCACATAGGGGTTCAGGGCGTAGTCGAAGACCTGGGATTTGGACAGGATGGATTTTGCTCGTATCTCCGTGATCTTCATTTATTCATTTTACCTTATTGCATAAAAAACAGAAACCCCTTTTGTCTTCTTAACTCCCACCCCCTCTTTGGCAAGGAGTGTGGGCAACGTCACCCTGCTTTTCCATTGACTTTCCGCTGCTCACGTTATATAAACAAAAGCAAAGATAATGGGAAAATTTGAGCCAGCCTATATAGCAGCTGGGCCTGAGAATTAAATAACCTTAGCTCTTGATTCTATTATTGGTCAGTCCACATTAATCACATAGCATTGGAATACAAAAGGGGTAAAAATGACGCTCGATGATTTTTACACAAAAATGGGTAGCGTAACAGTTTAGTGGGTCTACTTTTGAGAAAACTTAACCCACTTTAGACCCTTTGTATTTACACCAGCAAGTGATAAAGGAGAGTGTCCATTATGGCCCTTTATCCTGCTGCAACTGAACTTCTTGAACCTGT
>JAUSKU010000075.1 GCA_030646755.1 Deltaproteobacteria bacterium | reverse complement strand
TCTTCAACCCTGCCCATTTCTACCAAAACATTGCCAAGATTATTGTAGGCCTCTACAAAATCAGGTCTCAGTCTTATTGCCATTTGATATTGCTTTATGGCCTCTTCAAATCTTCCCTGTTCATAAAGGATATTGCCTAAGTCATTATAATATGGGCGGATGTTTTGCGGTACCTTCCTGGCCGCATCAGACCACAGTGAATAGTTGTCTTTCCACGCCTTATTTCTATTTATCGCTCCTGACGAGTATATAACCATTATAGCAATGAAAAGTATAGACAGGTAAAGTTTCCGGGTTTTGTGCCTCGATATAAATGCCTCATAAAGAAGACAGAAATTTAATCCCATAGCCATACAAAATCCCACTGCCGGCATATAGAGGTATCTTATAGCTAAAGGATTGGTAATGGGGATTATGTTGTAAACGGGTGTCAGCGTTATTAAGAAAAAACCTATACCAAAGGCAATCCACTTCTCCTTTTTTCCGATTAGAAAGGTCATCCCTATAAGAGAAATTATTGATATGGAGGGAAGCAAGAATGAGAGAGAGGCGGCGTCTTTAACCGGCATGATAAGGTAGTCGACAGATAGAGAAATCGGGAATATCGTAAGTTTCAAAAAGTTAAGGATGAGCCAGGGTACGGTTAGTAGCCTATCTGCAACCTCCCAGCCAAGAAAATCCCTTTCCATTGGATTATGGAAATAGTAAGAGCGGAGGTAAATATAAAAAAGAGTAATGACTATATAACCGATATTGTACCAATTAAACAATATTTTAACCAAATCCCTTTTCTTGTCGCAATAAACCCACTCATACCAGTAAATTATTAAAGGAAGGGTGACAGCCATTTCCTTGGAAAACAAGGCAATGAAAAAGGTAACACAGGAGGCAAGATAAAGCATAACAGTCCAAAATGGAGGACGACCGGCCTTAGAGTTCGGTCTTGAAATTAAATACAGATTAAGAGTTGTTATATAAAAGAGAAATACAAGAAGGTCTTCTCTAAATGAAATAGCATTTACTGCCTCAGTAAGAACAGGGTGTGTTGCGAATAGGAAGGCGGTTAATAGGGGTACTACTTTGGCTCTGTCCGACCCTTCAATCAGTAATTGTACAAATATATACAATAATACCACGTTGAAAGCATGGAGCAGGATATTTGTTAAATGATACCCCCAAGGTTTAAGACCAAAGAGTGCATACTCAAAAATATAGGTAAATGTGACAACCGGTCGGTAAGATATCTCGCCTGAGAGTTTGAAATAGTCTTTGTCAAATAACTTTGGTAGATTGTTTAACTCCTTTATGAAGATATTATTGACAATAGTATCCTTATCATCGAATACGAAGCCATTTTTTAAGGTGTTTACATAAATTCCCATGGCAAGCAGGACAATTAAAGGTATTGGAAGAAAACGATTTAAAAGGCTCATATTTTTAAAATAGCATATTGTAGGCTTTTTGCACAATAGAATGACATAGATTATAAAGCTCCAGAAGCGAAAATAAAAAAGGAAAAAATCAAAAGATCTGACAGGTTAAGACAACGTTAATAAATGAGGCATGGCAGCCCCGGCATTTTTAATTGGATAGCATGGTTGTTTATGTTATGATTCCCACCTAAATACTCTACGTAAAAACCCTAACTTTTTAAAGTAAAATACAAAATTAAATTAAGTAAAGTGATCAATGAAAGACTATCCCATCTTTTTAAACATCAGAAATAAACCGTGTGTCGTCTTAGGCGGAGGAGATGTTGCCGAGAGGAAGGTTGTCTCACTTCTATGTGCCGGGGCGAGGGTCACTGTGGTGAGCCCGGAGTTTACGGTTAATTTAGTCAGGATGGGTGAGGATGGGGAGATATTATTGATAAAGCGCCCGTATCAGGGGGGAGACCTGAAAGGGGCCTTTTTAGCATATGCAGCCACAGATGATAAGGATATAAATAACAGGGTTTATATGGAAGGGTCAAAAGAGGGGATTTTGCTTAATGTGGCGGACGAACCTGGAATGTGCGACTTCATCGTCCCTTCTGTAGTAAAAAGAGGGGCTCTCTCAATAGCCATATCTACCGGAGGGGCATCCCCGGCCTTTGCAAAGAGGCTCAGGATGGAGATGGAAGAGAGGTATGGGGAGGAATGCTCGGTTTTCCTTGAAGTAATGGCGGCCATCCGCCAAAAATTGTTGACAAAAGGGTCTGTGAGTGGTAAAAATAGGAAGATTTTCAATAAGTTGGCCTCTTCTTCCATGCCCGATATGATAAAGATGGAAAGATGGGATGAGGTAGACGAAACAATTGTGTCCCTTTTAGGAGAGGACTTTTCTCTGGCCTCTCTCGGACTTCAGAAGATAGGAAGATGAGAAGATGTGAGGTTGACAAACCGCCCAACTTCACACCTTCCAACCTTCTCAACTTCTCGATATTTAGGTGTTAATAGATGTTATTTAATATCACACTTTTCCTATACCTCGCAGCAACCATCGGCTATATATCCTACTTAATAACCCTGAAAAAACCGATATCAACAGCATCAACCCTCACACTGGTTGTCTCTTTCATCCTTCATGCCGCTGCGATCACAGTGAGATATCCTGAGCTTGGACATCCTCCTTTTTTGGGTATTGAGACCCTTTCCTTTCTGGCATGGACGATTGTAGGCATCTACCTGCTGGTTGAATGGAGATATAAGGTTTACGTTCTCGGCTCCATCGTATCCCCCCTCGCGTTCATCCTGTTGCTCCTGACAATCATCATTCCTGAAGGTGAAATACATGTCCCTCCATACCTGAGGAGCGTCTGGTTCCCCTTGCATGTGGGTTTTGCCTTTTTGGGGAACGCCATATTTTCGCTCGCATTTGCAGCAGGGGTCATGTATCTGATACAGGAAAAGCAGGTAAAGGGGCACCATCTTGGCGGCATATACAAGAGACTTCCGTCCCTTGAGGTACTTGATGAGATAAACTATATGTGTCTTGCCATAGGTTTTCCGTTGATGACCATCGGGATTATTACGGGCTTTGCCTGGGCAAAATCTGCCTGGGGAACATTCTGGGTTGTAAACCCGAGGGCCATATCTTCTCTGGTAACATGGCTTCTTTATGCAACCCTTCTTTACGGAAGGTCTACTGTGGGCTGGAGAGGAAGGAGGGCTGCGGTCCTTGCCATAACCGGCTTTTTGATCATGATAGCTACCTATTTTGCCATAAATTTCATTCTTGGGGGACATGCCGTTAAATAATAGTGGTCGGTGACCGGTTGCCGATGGATAGTTGAAGGCCGACCACTGACCACTGACCACATATTATGAACATCATCGTAGTAGGGCTAAATCATAAGACCGCGCCTGTTGAGATAAGGGAGAAAATCTCCTTTCAATCCCAGATAATGGAAGATGCTCACAGGAAGCTCCTGGAGACCCCTGGCGTCACGGAAGGGATGATCCTGTCCACCTGTAACAGGGTGGAGGTCTATTCCTGCGTTGACGACATCGAGAGCGGGATCAGGGAGGTAAAGGGGTTCCTTTCGGCATTTCATAACCTCCCCCTCGAAAGATTTGAAGAACACCTCTTTGTCTGTTTTGCAGAGGAGGCGCT
The DNA here is from genome assembly GCA_030646755.1 of Deltaproteobacteria bacterium. Classification (GTDB taxonomy): domain Bacteria; phylum Desulfobacterota; class JAENJC01; order JAENJC01; family JAENJC01; genus JAUSKU01. The sequence continues at coordinate 16,999 of JAUSKU010000075.1, read as the reverse complement.
GAGGCATCTTTTCAGGGTCGCCTCTTCCCTTGACTCCATGGTTGTGGGAGAGCCTCAGATCCTCGGACAGCTCAAGGACGCATACCAAAACTCATGCAAATACAAGGCGGCAGGGATTATTCTAAACAAGCTCCTTCACAGGGCCTTCTCTGTGGCCAAGAGGGTCAGGACCGAGACAAGGATAGCAAGCTCCGCTGTATCCATAAGTTATGCCGCTGTTGAACTGGCGAAGAAGATATTCGGTTCGCTGGAAGGAAAGGTTGTAATGCTGGTCGGCGCAGGGGAGATGTGCGAGCTGGCTGCCAAGCACTTCATCAACAGCGGGATCAAAGATATATATGTAACCAACAGAACCCTTGAGAGAGCAGAAAAGCTGGCTGAGGAATTTAAGGGAACGCCTGTTAATTTTAATGAATTTCACCGCTTTCTTCCGAAGATAGATATAGTTCTTTCGTCCACCGGGGCGCCTCATTACATTATAAAACCAGAAGACGTTACCGAGGCCCTCAGGGCAAGGAAGCAGAAGCCGATGTTCTTCATAGATATAGCAGTTCCCAGGGACATAGACCCAAAGGTAAATGACATAGATAATGTCTACCTCTATGACATAGACGACATGCAGGGGGTAATAGAGGCCAACGTAAAGGGAAGGTCTAAGGAGGCGGAGAAGGCCGAAGGTATCATAGCGGAAGAGCTAACGGGGTTCATCCACTGGCTGAAAACCCTGGATCTGACTCCGACAATAGTCGGGATGAGGGAGAGGGCTGAAGAGATACGTAAACTGGAGCTGGACAAGGCCCTTGCCTATTTAAACGAGATTTCACCTGCACAGGTTAAGGTGCTTGAATCCATGACATCTTCCATTGTAAACAAGCTACTCCACCATCCAATAGTAGCACTCAAGACCCATGCGAAGGACCATTACAGGGATATGTACCTGGAGGTGGCAAGGAATATGTTTAATCTGGTAGAGAAAGAAAAGGAGGAGCCTGAAGAGGCTTTGGAGGGATGATGAGAAAAGAGATCAGAATTGGTACGAGAGCAAGCGCCCTGGCCCTCTGGCAGGCGAACTGGGTAAAGTCTGAGCTTGAGAAGAGATACCCTGGAATGGCCGTGACCCTTACCAAGATAAAGACCACAGGAGACAAGATCCTTGATGTCCCTCTTGCCAAGGTGGGTGGGAAAGGGCTTTTTACAAAGGAGATTGAAGAGGCCCTCCTGAGGAAAGAGGTGGACATAGCTGTCCATTCCATGAAGGACGTCCCAACCGACTTTCCTGAAGGGCTTCACCTGGCATGCATAACAGAGAGGGAAGATGTCAGGGATGCCCTGATATCAAACGGAGTCAAGCTCAAAGACCTCAAAGAAGGGGCTATTATAGGAACCAGCTCCCTTAGGCGTCAGACACAGCTCTGCCACTACAGGCCCGATTTAAGGATGGAGATGCTTCGGGGTAATGTGGAGACGAGGATAAGGAAGCAGAAGGAGGGGCAGTACGACGCCGTCATCCTTGCTGCCGCAGGAGTGAAGAGGCTGGGGCTTGCCGACAACGTCTCAGAATATATATCTGTGGATATATCAATCCCTGCCATAGGCCAGGGCGCACTTGGTATAGAGTGCAGCATAGACGATAAAGAGGTAAATGAACTAATCTCCTTCTTTAATCATTACGAAACCTCTGTTGCCGTCAGGGCTGAGAGGGCATTGCTCAAGAGGCTTGAAGGCGGCTGCCAGGTCCCCATTGCAGGATATGCCACGGTAAAGGACGGGAGGATTACTCTGAAGGGCCTTGTGGGAAGCGTGGATGGAAAGAGGATAGTGAAATATACGGTGGAAGGTGACGCTAAGGATTACGAAAAACTCGGAGCGGAGCTTGGAGAGAGGCTTCTTTCAATGGGGGCAAAAGAGATCCTCGAAGAGGTTTACGGGAGGGCGTTTTAATAGTGGGTGGCATTGTTTATCTGGTCGGTGTAGGGCCCGGAGACCCGGGCCTTATTACATTAAAGGCGATAGAAAAGATAAAGGCCGCAGATGTCCTTGTATACGACTATCTGGCAAACAAGAAGTTCCTGGAGTATGCAAAGGATGGCGCAGAGGTCATTTACGTCGGCAAAAGTGGTGGCTGCCATACATTACCTCAGGATGAGATAAATGACGTCCTGGTGCAGAAGGCTAAGGACGGGAAGGTTGTAGCAAGGGTAAAGGGTGGAGACCCGTTTATCTTTGGCCGAGGCGGAGAAGAAGCCGAGGCCTTGGTCAACGCCGGTATCCCTTTTGAGGTTATTCCTGGAGTTACTGCAGGTATTGCAGCCCCTGCATATGCGGGGATACCGATAACTCACCGGGATTTCACGACGACGGCAACTTTTATCACAGGTCATGAAAACCCGACAAAGGCCGACTCCAACCTGTACTGGGATAGGATTGCAACGGGAGTGGGAACCATAGTATTCTTCATGGGTATGGCCAACCTGGAACAGAACATGAAGAAACTTATGGATAACGGCCGTGATCCAAAAACGCCGGTTGCTCTTATCCGATGGGGAACTACCCCGGAACAGGAAACGCTTATCGGGACTGTGGAGGATATTGCCAAAAAGGCCGAGGTGACTGATTTTAAACCACCGGCAGTTGCAGTCGTTGGCGGTGTGGTATCATTGAGGGAAAAGTTGAGATGGTTTGATACAAGACCTTTGTTTGGTAAGAGGGTTGTGGTAACCAGGGCAAGGGAGCAGTCATCAGACTTTGCTGATATCCTGGAAAGAGAAGGGGCCTGTGTTGTTGAGTTTCCCACCATCCAGATAGTCCCTCCCGAAAGCTGGAATGCCATTGACTCTGCCATAGAAAGACTTGATAATTATGACTGGGCTGTATTCACCAGTGTGAATGGCGTTAAATACTTCATTGAAAGACTGAAGGCCAAAGGCAGGGATGTAAGGGATTTAAAGGGCATAAAACTATGCGCCATTGGACCAAAGACCGCTTCCGAGATAGAGGAACTGGGCCTAAGGCTCGATTTTGTCCCAAAGGAATATAGGGCTGAAGGGATCATAGAGGGCCTTGGGGATGTAAAGGGTAAGAGGATACTTATCCCAAGGGCAGAGGTGGCAAGGGAGATCCTCCCTGAAGAGTTGACGAGGATGGGGGCGACAGTTGACGTGGTTACGGCATACAAGACTGTAAGGCCGGAAGGTAAGACCCAGGAGATAAGGGACTTATTTGGACAGGGAAAGATAGATGTGGTCACTTTTGCAAGTTCATCGACTGTTACAAACTTTTTGCAGATGTTTGAAGATGGTGAGGGTGTAAAATTACTGAAGGGCGTAAAGGTGGCCAGTATAGGCCCAATAACTGCGGAGACTGCCAAAAACCACGGCATTGAGACGGCAATAATGCCGAAGGACTACACAATACCGGCTTTGGCTGAGGCTATCGTTAATTTCTATAAGACTTAAGACAGAAATCTGCGGACAAATTGGTTTTAATGGAGGTTAATATGACAGAAAAACCAGCAGGGATAACGTTTGAGATAAAACCGGAAATAGAAGGGGGAGTCTATTCAAACATTGCAGCTGTTGTTCACTCCCCTAACGAGTTCATGTTCGACTTTGCCATGGCTGTCCCTGGGAAGGACTTTGCGCCTGTAAGGGCAAGGATTATAACATCCCCTCAGCACGCCAAGCAGTTCCTGATGGCCCTCCAGGAGAATGTGATCAACTACGAGAGGGTCCACGGAGAGATACAGGTGGCAAGGCCTGGAACAGAGGTGGTTAGTAGGACGACACATTAACCCTATTTCTCCCCTCCCCTGGCGGGAGGGGATTTGAGGGGAGGGGGATAGACAATGTTCACCCTCACCCTGACCCTCTCCCGCCAAGGGAGAGGGAAAAATATATGGAGGTTTATATGTTTTTCCCGGAATACCGCCCCAGGCGGATGAGGATGAATGAGAACTTGAGGAAGATGGTCAGGGAGACCAGGCTTTCGGTGGATAACCTTATATATCCCCTGTTTGTTACAGAAGGGGAAGGTGTAAAGAGCGAGATATCATCCATGCCGGGCACCTACAGGCTTTCCATTGATAATCTCGTCAAAGAGGTGGCAGAGACCAAATCCCTCGGTATCCCCGGGGTCATCCTCTTCGGCATCCCTGACGATAAGAAGAAGGACGATGTAGGTTCGGAGGCCTATAACCCAGACGGCATTGTCCAGAGGGCAATAAGGGCAGTGAAGAAGGAGGTAAAGGATATACTCGTCATCACTGATGTCTGCATAGATGAGTTTACCAGTCACGGCCACTGCGGCCTTGTCAAAGGTGATGAGATCCTTAACGATCCTACCCTGGAGCTTCTTGCCAAAATGGCCCTGACCCATGCTCAGGCAGGTGCAGACATGGTTGCACCATCCGACATGATGGACGGGAGGGTAAGGGCCATAAGGGAGACCCTTGATGAGGAAGGGTTTCAGAATATACCGATAATGTCTTATGCAGTAAAATATGCCTCCGCATACTATGGACCTTTCCGGGAGGCCTGCGACTCAGCCCCCAAGTTCGGGGACAGGCGTTCCTATCAGATGGATCCGGCCAATTCGAGGGAAGGTCTCAGGGAGGCGTCCCTCGACATAGAAGAAGGGGCTGACATAATTATGGTTAAGCCCGCCCTGGCATATCTCGACATCATCTACATGCTAAGACAGGAGTTTGATCTGCCTATCGCTGCATACAACGTGAGCGGCGAGTATTCCATGATAAAGGCGGGAGCAAAGCTCGGTTGCATAGACGGTGAAAGGGTGATGATGGAGACCCTCCTTTCTATAAAGAGGGCCGGGGCAGATATGATACTTACCTATTTTGCCAAGGAAGCTGCAAGGATACTGGGATAGAGGTCAGGGTAAGGGTAAGGGTAAGGGGGAGCACTAAATGGAACGTTTTGCAATGGAATCCGATATCTCTGACAAGAAGTTCAAGTTCGAGTCCGCCATGCCTGAAGGGCTTATGGTGGACTTTAACGAGGCGCCTTTTATAGTCATATGGGAGGTGACCCAGGCGTGCGACCTGTCATGCATCCACTGTAGGGCAGAGGCCCAGCCTCATAGGAACCCTATGGAACTCACAAAGGAAGAGGGTTTCATGCTTCTGGAAGAGGTAAAAAAGTTCGGGAACCCGTTATTTGTCATAACTGGGGGAGACCCCCTTAAGAGGGAGGACGTATTTGATTTCATAGAGCACGGCGTTAAGATAGGTCTGAGGATGGCCATGACTCCTTCAGCCACTCCCCTTCTCACGAAAGAGAATATATTCAAGGCTGTAGAAAAGGGCCTTTCCAGGATGGCCATATCATTGGACGGGGCAACCGAGGCCTCCCATGACAGGTTCAGGCAGGTTCCAGGCTCCTATCAGTTGACAATGAATGCGGTGAACAGTGCCAGGGAGGCGAAACTCCCTATCCAGATAAACACGACTGTGACAAATTACAACAAGGCCGAGCTGGAGGAGATATCCCAGCTTGTGAAGGGCTTTGATGCGGTCCTATGGTCTGTCTTCTTCCTTGTCCCCTGCGGAAGGGGGGAGGAAAAGGACGACATAACCGCCGAGGAGTATGAGGAGGTCCTTAACTGGCTATATGAGAAGTCTCTCGTCATGCCTTACAACATAAAGACCACTGCTGCAACCCATTACAGGAGGGTCATCCTGCAGAGGAAGAAGGCAGAAAGGCAGACCACAGGTGAGAGGGAAGGGGGATCCTTCCAGGGTCCTGGTTTTGCAATGTTCAAGGACGGGATGCATCGGGCGCCAAGAGGGGTTAACGACGGAAACGGATTTGTATTCATCTCTCACATGGGCGAGGTCTACCCAAGCGGCTTTCTTCCCATTTCGGCCGGAAATATAAGAAAGCAGAGCATTGTCGATGTATATAGGAACGCCCCTCTTTTCAAAGACCTGAGGGACGAGAACAAGCTCAAGGGGAAGTGCGGGGCCTGCGCAGAATACAAAAAGGTCTGCGGAGGTTCCAGAGCCAGGGCGTATGCGGTTTATGGAGACTATCTGGCAGAAGAGCCTAAGTGCATATACCAGCCTGTGTCATGGAGAAAGAAGTGACCGAAGAAGTTCAGAGTGAAAACATGGAATCTGAGGCGGAGGAAAAGGAGTTTCCCAGGGCCAATCTCCTCAACCGCTTCCTGGCCAAATTAATAGATTTCCTGGTCATCGGAGCCCTGGCTACCATCGTAACGGCACCGATAGGTTCCCTGGCCGCCCTGACATATTCCTTGATTGCAGATGGGTTCTTTGACGGAAGGAGTCTGGGGAAGAAAATGATAGGCATGAGGGTTGTCAACCTCAGGACCGGGATGCCATGCAACTTCAAGGATTCTATTCTAAGGAACATCCCCATAGCAGCAGTTGTCATGTTTGCGCTCATCCCGATCCTCGGGTGGATACTGCTCTTCACTGCCGGGCTCGTGATAATGCTGTTTGAGTCCTATCTTATTTACTCAGACGAAGGCGGCATAAGGATAGGCGATATCTTTGCGGACACGCAAGTAATAGATACCGAATAGATATTAGTCATCACCCTGCTCCCTGCAAGACCAATCTCGCCTGGGAAGATCAAGAGATTTAATAGGCCGTGACTTTTATGAAGCTTTCTTTAATCATCCCTGCCCTGAACGAGAAAGAGTTTATTAAGAAAACCCTGAAAGAAATAGTAAAAGTTCCAGGGATAGAGGTCATTGTATCCGACGGCGGCAGCACCGACAGTACGCGGGAGATTTCCGCAAGAGCTGCACGAGTTGTCAAGTCCAGACCGGGAAGGGGGGTACAGATGAATGCCGGGGCATCTGTAGCCTCCGGTGATATCCTCCTCTTTCTTCATGCCGATACGCTGCTTCCTGAAAATTGGGAAGACAAACTCCTTTTAGCCATGTCCGATGAGAGGGTTGTCGGCGGCGCCTTCACCCTTTCCATAGATTCAGCCAGACTTTCCCATAAAATCATTGCCTCTGCCGCCAACATCCGTTCCAGGGTAACAGGGATCCACTATGGAGACCAGGGGATCTTTGTAAAAAGGTCTGTCTTTGAAAAGATCGGCGGATTTAAAGATATCCCGATAATGGAGGACGTAGATCTGATGCGGAGGTTGAAGAAAGTCGGGATAGTGGTTATGCTTAAAGATAAGGTTTTAACATCGGCCCGGAGATGGGATAAGGAGGGGGCCGTCTATGCAACCATCAGGAACTGGCTCCTTATAACTCTTTATTATATGGGAGTGGCGCCGGAGAGGCTTTATAAATTTTATAAGATAATAAGGTGAACGGGGGAAATTTGCCTGGGATATTTGAGAGGTTTACAGAGACTGCCAAGAGCTTTCCAGACCTCATATGTTTTCAGATAAAGGGAGAGGCAGGGCTGAGGAGCCTTACCTTTAAAGAGATTCAAGAAAAAGCAGCAGCCATAGGCATTTACCTGGCAAATACAGGGATAAACAAGGGTGACAGGGTCGCTGTATTTGCAGAGAACTCACCTGAGTGGTGCACTGCCTATCTGGGAATTGTCTCCATGGGAGCCATTGCCGTGCCACTGGATGCCCAATATACAAAAGAAGAGGTGCGTAATCTCCTGAGGGATTCGGAAAGCAGGGTTATATTCACATCTAAATCCCTCCTGTTTACAGTGCAAGAAGCATCCATGGGTTTGAAAATCGATATAATCCAACTTAATGAGCCTGTTCCAGATTCGCCACCTTTAGAATTTCCGGTCATTGCCGATAACGACCTGGCCTCCCTCCTCTACACTTCCGGCACCACCGGGGTTCCAAAAGGGGTTATGCTTACCCACGGCAACCTCCTCTCCAATGCAGATGCCCTTATCAGGCCTGGGATAGTATCCCATAAAGACCATGTCCTATGCATCCTTCCCCTTCATCACACATATCCCTTCATGGTCTGCTTCCTTGTCCCCCTGCTGGTGGGAGGAAGGGTCACATTCCTTAATTCCCTCAAGGGGCCGGACATAATTAAGACGATCAGGGAAGGAGGCATAACTGTGATGGTTGGGGTGCCCCAGCTTTATTCATTCATGAGAAAGGGCATCTTGGACAAGGTCCGGTCTATACCGGGATTGCAAGGCATGCTCGTCAGGGCCCTTTTTGTTGTCTCCAGGAAGATGAGGAAGGGTACAGGCGTAAATATTGGAAAGTTTATATTCGGAAAGGTCCACAATGAATTTGGCAAGACGCTCAGATTTTTTGCCAGCGGCGGGGCAAGGCTTGACCCGTCCATTTCAATCGATATGGAGGGGCTTGGCTTTACGATCCTTGATGGTTACGGCCTCACAGAGACATCCCCTGTCGTGACCTTCAACCTGCCTGGAAAAAAGAAGACCGGTTCCGTCGGCAAGGCAATTGACGGGGTAGAGGTAAAGGTAGAGAAACCAGACCAGTCCGGGGTCGGCGAGATTATTATAAAAGGCCCGAATGTCATGAAGGGTTATTACAAGAGGCCGGATATAACGGAGGAAGTGATAAGAAGCGGGTGGTTCCATTCAGGCGACTTGGGCTTCATAGACAAAGATGGATTTGTCTTTATAACCGGAAGGAGCAAGGAGGTTATAGTGTTAAGCTCCGGGAAGAATATTTACCCCGAGGATGTAGAGAATCACTTCCTGAATAGCCCTTACATAAAGGAGATATGCGTAATAGGGATTGCAGACCATGACCATCCAGGAAGTTTCAGCGGTATAAAGGCCCTGATCTTCCCTAATCTTGAGAAGTTGTCGGCTGACGGGATCGGCAATATCAGTGAGCAGATAAGATGGCAGATAGAGAAACTTTCCGCTTCCCTTCCAACGTACAAAAGGGTCTCCGGCTTCAGCATATTAAAGGAGCCCCTTCCAAGGACCCACCTCGGGAAGATAAGGAGGTTCATGGTCAGGGAGACCGAGATAGTGGGTGTCCCGGAGGAGCCACCCGTCTCCGATGGAGACCAGAGGCTTATGGAGAGCGATACGGCAAAGGCAGTCCTGCACGCCCTCGCTTCAATAACAGATAAAAGGATCTCAGTAAACTCCAACCTGGAACTGGACCTGGGCATAGACTCCCTCGGAAGGGTGGAGCTTATGGCGGTCCTCGAAAGCGGTCTTGGGGTTTCGATACCTCAGAGCTTTGCATCAGAGGTTGCAACAGTCAAGGATGTCATCCTCAAGAGCACGGAATACACGGTCGGGGTATCCGGCGTAGAGGCTCTCAAGAGGCCTGTATCCTGGGGAGAGATCCTCCAAAAATCTCCATCTGATGATATGATAGAGAAAATAGGGCTAAAGAGAAGCGTTATAAGCAACGTCTCAGTCAAGGCTGCCGCATGGTCCTTTTATCTCCTGGCCCGTCTATTCCTGCGCTTAGAGGTAAGGGGGATTGAGAACGTTCCCCCAGAAGGGGGCTGCATCGTTGCCCCAAACCACGCAAGCTATATAGACGGCTTCCTGATGGCGGGCGTTCTCAGAAATAGGCTGCCAATGCTGTTTGCCGTTGGTTTCCAGGGCCTTTTCCAGGGGTCTTTGATGTCAAGGGCTGCCAGGTGGGGGCATATCATGCGGATAGATGCGGACTCCGGCCTCTCCGAATCCCTCCAGGTATCCTCTTACATCCTGAGAAAAGGGGCTGCCCTCTGCATCTTTCCAGAGGGGGGAAGATCCGTGGACGGGAGGATACTGCCTTTCAAAAAAGGGGTGGGGATCCTTGCGAAGGAGTTGAGAGTTCCTCTGGTCCCGACTTACATAGAAGGTACCCTTGATGTTCTCCCCCGCGGGAAATGGCTGCCGAGGCTCAAGAAGGTCACGGTCACCTTTGGAAAGCCCTTGACCCCTGAGGATATCCAGGAACTTGATTATCAGCAGATTGCAGACAGGCTGAGGGAGAGTGTATTTTCGATTAAGGGTTAATGACCGCACCCGCAGCTATGCTCGTGACAGCCATCATCTTCGAGTTCCTCAGGTGTCGCATCCCTGACATCCAATAATTCAACATCAAAAGACAGTGTCTCTCCTGCCAGGGGATGGTTGAAATCTATGGTAATATCTTCACCAGCAACACGCTTGATTGTAACAGGCGTTTCATATCCGTCCCTCATTGTCAAAAAAGTCATCCCCTCTTTTAACTCAACTCCTTTTGGAAATCCGGAGCGTGGTGTGACCATGACCTTGTCTTCCTGGTATTCTCCGTACCCATCCTCAGGAGGCAAAACAGTTGTCGTCTTGCTTCCGACCTTCATCCCATCAAGTATCTCTTCTATCTTCGGCAGCATCTGATGGGAAAGACTTAAAAAAGAATACGGTTCCTGCCCCTCGGTGGAGTCTACGACAGCTCCCTTCTTATCTTTAATAGTGAAGTGAATTGTTACTATCTGGTTCGGTCCAATAGACATATGTATCTCCTTTTGATTATTAAAATAATGGATACCATTTTCTCATACTTGTACCCCTTTCGGCAAGAAAAATTGGCGCCAAGATATCATGTCGTTTGACAAATTCATTATAGGAGATAAGATTTATGAAAATCTAATTTAGCTATGAATCTCACAGAGTACCAGTCAAAGACCCTTCTTGCTGAATCCGGCATCAATATTCCCAAAGGCCTGGTTGTTGATAGAGGCATTAATGCGGGTGTGGCCTTTTCATCCCTTGGGCTTTTGGAAGGGGTAGTCAAGGCCCAGGTTCCAGCCGGCGGGCGAGGGATATCAGGAGGGGTGAGGTTCGTCCAATCTTCAGCTGAGGCTCAGGATGTTGCAACAAAACTCATAGGAAGCAGACTGGCAACCCTTCAAACAGGCCCGGATGGCATTGTTGTAAGGAAGGTTCTTTTAGAAGAAGTTATAAGGGCCGAGAAGGAGTTTTATCTCGGTATTGTTGTAGATCGCTCCTTAGGCGTTCCTACTATTATATTCAGCTCAGAGGGTGGAAAGTCCATCGAAGAAACGGCAAGGACAAGACCGGGGAAGATTTATAAAGAGCCTGTAGACCCACTTTTAGGACTAAATCATTCTCAGTCAGAGGCAATTTCTAAATCTTCCGGCCTTTTTGGGGAAGCGGCCCTGAACCTTGCCGGGATAATAGAGGCACTTTACGGGCTCTTTTTAAGAATGGATGCATTGCTTATAGAGGTCAATCCGCTGGTCTTCTCAGAAGGTAAGTTTGTTGCCCTTGATGCCAAGATGGTCATAGATGACAATGCCCTCTTCAGACACCCAGATATCTCATCCTTCAAGGAAGCGGGAGAAGAGCCTATGGAGCGGGATGCGAGAGAGGGAGGGATTAGCTATTTGAGGCTTGATGGGGATGTGGGTTGTCTTGCCAATGGCGCAGGACTTGCTATGGCCACCATGGACATGATAAGGCTTGCTGGAAGGATACCCGCAAACTTTTTGGATATAGGCGGCAGCGCCCATCATGAGCAGGTCAGTTCCGCCTTACGGATCTTATTTTCTGATCCAGAGGTAAGGGTCGTCTTCGTCAACATATTCGGCGGTATCATACACTGCGACCTGATTGCATCGGAGATTGTAGATGCCGTGAGGAGCATGAGGCCTGATGTCCCGATTGTTGCGAGGTTTGAGGGGACAGATGCGGAGAAGGGAAAAAAGATTATCATTGACTCCGAATTGCCGATAATAATGGTATCGGACATGGAAGAGGGCATAGAAAGGATAAAAAGTCTCTGATGGGGATCCTTGTAAACAGAGATACTCAAGTACTTGTTCAGGGCATCACGGGCCATGAGGGGCGCATGCATACTGAGAAGATGCTGGAATACGGCACGAAGGTTGTTGCTGGTGTCACTCCAGGGAAGGGTGGGGAGACTGTTGAGAAGCTCCATGTCTTTAATACTGTAAAGGAGGCCGTGGAAAGGTTTAATATTGATGCCTCAATAATATTTGTCCCGGCTGCACATGCTACAGAAGCCATCTTTGAGGCCTGTGATGCAGGGATAAAATTACTTATCTGCATAACTGAAGGGATCCCTGTCCATGACGTAATGAAGACCAGGGCGTATCTAAGAAAGAAAGACACCATCCTGATAGGCCCTAATGCCCCCGGAATAATCGTTCCAGATGAGTGCAAGATAGGCATAATGCCTGGATATATCTTCAAAAAAGGTCCTGTCGGCGTCGTCTCCAGGAGCGGCACCCTTACGTATGAGGCGGTATATCAGCTAACAAAAGAAGGAATAGGTCAGTCCACATGTATGGGGATAGGAGGGGACCCTGTCACAGGTATGTCTTTTGTTGACGTCTTGAGGCTATTCGAAAATGACCGTGATACCAAGGCTGTTCTCATGATAGGGGAGATAGGCGGGACGAAAGAGGAGGAGGCCGCCTCATTTATAAAAACGATGTCGAAACCAGTATTCGCCTATATAGCAGGCATCAGCGCCCCGCCGGAGAAGAAGATGGGTCATGCAGGCGCAATCATCTCATCGGGTCACGGCACTGCCATGGAAAAGATAGAGAGCCTGAAGAAGTCCGGTGTTACAGTCATTATGAATCCGGCAAGGGTTGGGAGGACAATGGCTGAGGCGCTGCCATTGAGAAGCGATTGGGTCGCGAAAAGTTGATTCCCTTGACCGAACAGGAGCGGTAGGGTATATTCCGTACAAGACAATCAGTAAGCCGACTGCTGGATACTGACAGCTAATAGCTTGAAAGGATTTTTCTATGAGAAGAACAAAGATAGTTGCCACCATAGGCCCTGCATCCAACTCCCCAAAGATAATAGATGAACTCCTGATGGCCGGCGTTAATGTCTGCCGTCTCAATTTTTCCCACGGGACCCTGGATGAGCACAAGGCTGTTATTGCCGACATCAGGGCAGCCGCCATGAGGCTTGACCTCCCTGTGTCCATACTCCTTGACCTTCAAGGCCCCAAGATAAGGACCGGCCTTCTGGAAAAAGGAATTGTGGAGCTAAGGGAAGGCCGGAAGATTACCATAACCACAGAAGGCATAAAGGGGAATGAGGACATCATCTCCACTACCTACATGGAGCTTCCGCGGGACGTCAAGGCAGGGGACAGGATACTGATGGATGACGGCCTGATAGAGGTAAGGGTCATTGGAGTTGCGGGGAACAATGTTGAGTGTGAGGTGGTGTATGGCGGTATCCTGAAGGAGCATAAGGGGATGAACCTTCCGGGCGTCAATGTGAGCGCGCCATCCCTTTCAAGAAAAGACCTTAGAGACCTGGATTTTGGAATATCCCAGGGCGTTGACTATATAGCCCTTTCCTTTGTAAGAAGGGCATCGGATGTTATCGCGCTTAAGGAGTACCTGAGGGAGAAGGGTGTGGATATCCCGGTCATAGCCAAGATTGAAAAGCCGGAGGCCCTGGATAACCTGGACGCTATAATTGAAGAGTCGGACGGGATAATGGTAGCCCGCGGAGACCTTGGGGTGGAGCTTTCTGCGGAAGAGGTCCCAATCGCCCAGAAAAGGATCATATCCATGGCCAATGAGGCTGGTAAGCCTGTCATAACCGCAACGCAGATGCTGGAATCGATGATAAACAACCCCAGGCCCACTAGGGCAGAGGCGTCGGACGTGGCAAATGCCGTGTTTGACGGCACCGATGCATTGATGCTTTCTGGGGAGACGGCAGTCGGGAAATACCCTGTAAAGACCGTTGAGATCATGGCAAAGATAGCGGTAGAGGCGGAAGAGGCCGCCCTGAGCAGGAAACAGTTCATGAAAAGAAGGAAGGAGAAGGTCGGTTCCTTTTCCCAGGCAGTGGCATTTGCATCATATGCAGCGGCAGGGGAACTTCACGCCAAGGCAATAGTTGTCTTTTCCCAGACCGGCGGCACTGCAAAGCTGGTGTCAAAGCTGAGGTCTCCTACCCCCATCATTACATTCACCCCTCTGGAAGAGACAAAAAGGAGGCTTTCTCTGGTATGGGGGATTCAGCCTTTCTGTATAGAGTTCGGCGGACACACCGATGAGATGATATGCAGGGGGGAGGCTGCCATGTTGAATAACGGCCTTGCCGAACTGGGGGATACCATTATCGTCGTCTCAGGCACAAAGGTCGGGATGAGGGGAGCCACAAACATGATGAAGATTGACAGGATCGGGAGCGAGGAGTGCAAGCTCTTCTTGAAGGGAGATACCGTCTAACCTAAACCTTATGAGTGAGTTCAGAAAAGAAGCGGGTCCAATGCTGCTAGCTCTTGCGGTCATCGTAGCCGTAGGGTACACGTCTACGTTTTTCATCCCCTTGCTAAGGAAGTGGTTCTTCTTTATAACGGCCTTTACAGGCTAAAAAGACTCTCCGAAAGTTCTACGTTAGTCTCAAGGTCGTCCATCAAGACCTCGGCAAGTTATCTGACGAGGCTTTCAATCCCTTTCAATTTTTGAAGCATATCTGAGAGGTCTTTGATGGCCATGGAATTCGGCCCGTCGCATAACGCCTTTTCAGGCTCTTCATGGACCTCCATGAAGACGGCGTCAACTCCAACTGCAACAGCTGCCCTGGCGAGATGCTCTACATATTCCCTCTGCCCTCCTGATGAAGTCCCTTTCCCTCCGGGGAGCTGTACCGAGTGGGTTGCGTCAAAGACGACCGGGTATCCGAAGGAGCGCATGATCGGCAGTGCACGGAAGTCCACGACCAGGTTGTTGTAGCCGAATGAAACTCCCCTCTCTGTGAGCAATATATTGTTGTTCCCGGCGGAAGAAACCTTCTCTACCACATTCTTCATGTCCCAAGGGGCAAGGAACTGTCCCTTCTTTACATTTACCGCCTTTCCTGTCTTTGCAACCTCTATGACAAAGTCTGTCTGGCGGCAGAGGAATGCGGGTATCTGGAGACAGTCAAGGACCTCGGATGCAGGACCTATCTCCTCGAACCTATGGACATCTGAAAGGACCGGAATATTAAAGGTTTCTTTGATCTTTGAAAGGATCTCAAGGCCTTTTGTGAGCCCAGGTCCTCTGTAAGAGGATGCTGATGACCTGTTGGCCTTGTCGTAAGACGCCTTGAATATCAGTGGAATGGATAACTTAGCGGTTATTTCCTTGAGGGCTTCGGCTGTCCTGAGTGTGGATACCTCATCTTCTATCACACAAGGACCTGCTATCAAGGCCAGGGGATTGCCCCCGCCGATATGCACTGCCCCGACAGGTACTGCCCTGGTCAAGATATTTCCTCCGTACTTCTCTGACCCCTGACCCCTGACCCCTGGCCACTCTTTTTGATGGCCGCCTTTACAAACTCCCTGAAAAGGGGATGTGGCTCCATAGGCCTGGACTTGAATTCGGGATGGAACTGGCACCCCAGGAACCAGGGGTGATCGTTTATCTCCACAATCTCAACGAGTGAGTTATCAGGCGAAACTCCACTTATAGTAAGCCCCTTCTGCAGCATTATCTCCCTGAAGCGGTTGTTGAACTCGAACCTGTGCCTGTGCCTTTCAGATATCTCGTCAGTGCCATATGCGGCCAAGGCAAGGGAACCTTTCGAAAGCCTGCATGGATAAGCCCCAAGCCTCATGGTTCCTCCCATTGCCTCCAGACCCTGCTGTGTCTCCATCAGGTCTATGACTGCGTGACTGGTGTTCTTGCAAAATTCGCTGGAGCTGGCATCGGTGAATCCGCATATGCTCCTGGCAAATTCAATGACGGCAAGCTGCATCCCGAGGCATATGCCGAAGAAGGGAATCTTATTTTCCCTTGCGAACCTGATGGCGGCTATCTTTCCCTCCACCCCTCTTGATCCGAATCCGCCAGGGACAAGGATGCCATCGGTTCCTGAGACAAGTTCCCTTATATCGCCCTTCTCGATGTCTTCGGAATCCACATAATGCAGGTTTACCCTGCAGTCATTGGCAATGCCCGCATGTACCAGGGCCTCATTCAGGCTCTTATAAGACTCCTTGAGGGTGACGTATTTGCCGACAACGGCTATATTGACAGAGTTCTTAGGCTCCTTTATCCTCTTAACGATATTTTCCCATGCAGAGAGGTTGGGAGAGCGGGTCCAGATATGGAGCTTCTCTACTATCTTGCCGTCAAGCCCTTCCTTGTGTAATGCAACAGGGACCTCATAGATGGACTCCACGTCCTTGGCGGTTATTACCGCCTCCTTTTCTATGTTGCAGAAGAGGGCTATCTTTGCCTTCATATCATCTGAAAGAAACCTGTCTGTCCTGCAAAGGAGTATATCCGGCTGGATGCCGATCTCCCTGAGCTCTTTTACGGAGTGCTGGGTCGGCTTGGATTTGAGCTCTCCGGCCGTTGCTATATATGGGACAAGGGTAAGGTGTATGTAAAGGGCGTTTTCCTTCCCTACATCAAACCTGAACTGCCTTATGGCCTCAAGAAAAGGAAGGGATTCGATATCGCCAACGGTTCCACCGATTTCAACAATGGCTATGTCGGCATCCCCTGCCAGCCCTTTTATCCGGTTCTTTATCTCATCGGTTATATGGGGTATGACCTGAACGGTGCCGCCGAGGTAGTCACCTCTTCTCTCCTTTGAGATCACGGTGTCGTAGACCTGGCCTGTCGTAAAGTTGTTCTTTTTCAGCATCCTGACGGAGACGAACCTTTCATAATGCCCCAGGTCCAGGTCTGTCTCGGCCCCGTCGTCCGTAACAAAGACCTCGCCGTGCTGATAAGGACTCATGGTGCCTGGATCAACGTTTATGTAAGGGTCCATCTTCAGGTGAGTCACGGTAAGCCCCCGGCATTCCATCAGGGCCCCGATGCTCGCAGCCGCCAGTCCCTTGCCAAGTGAGGAAACAACGCCGCCTGTAACGAATATGAACTTTGTCTTCATTTTATGCTCCGGTGTTTTATTCTTTGTACCATAAATGTTTATCTGTTTTCAAGGGTGAAAGAGAAACCCAAAAATAGACATTGCCTATATACAGTCCTCTCCCTTAACTCCCTACCGAGTTTTTAAAAAGATAGATTAGGATTTTCTTCTATACGGTGATTGTTTCTCTCGCTGGTT
>JAUSKU010000067.1 GCA_030646755.1 Deltaproteobacteria bacterium | reverse complement strand
GGCGCCTTTATGTAAACATAGAGAGGTAACCAGCGAGAGAAACAATCACCGTATAGAAGAAAATCCTAATCTATCTTTTTAAAAACTCGGTAGGGAGTTAAGGGAGAGGACTGTATATAGGCAATGTCTATTTTTGGGCTTCGGCCAACAGTTTGACACCGGCCGTGTAAAAGACTATCGTTACCGGTTTGTTCTCTTCCAAGCAGAGCTTCCTCATGAATGACCCTATCATAGTCCTGCCCAGGTCTTCAGGACCGTTCCCCATTATTTCATTGCTGATGATAATCGTTTTTTTCATGTTACCCCCTTTTATAAAATAGTTTTCTAAAAACACATTGCTCCGACGAACTTGGCCTCGAACCCTTCCACGTTAGCCAGTTCAACGACACTTACGTTTCTTGCAATGGAGGTCGATTTCTCAGCAAGTCCTTTGTCGAGGAGCAACCTCCTGGCGCCTTCAAGACTGGTGTTGCCTACAAAGGAGAAAGTAGCTCCTGTAAATGCCGGTAAAAGTCCGACAGTAAGCAGGCTCTCCTTCCTTAAGTGATAACCAAACCCTCCGGCAATTATGACGCTGTTCAACTGGTCGGCCTCAATGCCGTTCTCTATCATGAGCACCTCTACTCCGCTTCTTATGGCTGCCCGCGCCAGTTGTACCTGCCTGATGTCCTCTTGTGATATCGATATATTTTCCGTCACTTTGAAGTGACGTTTGCCATTCTTTTCAAAGATGCGTTCCCTGTATGCCTTCGGGACATCATTACTTTCCCTGCCATGCAACCGCCCCCTTGAGTTGACGAGTCCGATCCTTATCAGTTCAGCGACAAGGTCTAAAAGACCACTCCCGCAGATACCCCTTGCCGGACCTTCGCCTATTACCCCAAGAGACAGTTCTTCTTCGAAGCTCACGCGCTCTATGGCCCCCTCTGCGGCCCTCATCCCGCAGCTGATGGTCATTCCCTCAAAGCACGGCCCTGCCGCGGTTGATGTGGCAACAGTGCGTCCCTCAGACAGAAGGGCCATCTCTCCATTTGTTCCTATATCTATGAAAAGGGCGGGCAGTTTTGATTTGTCCAGATTGACTGCGATAAGCCCTGAGACTATGTCCCCCCCGACATAGGCAGACATGCATGGGAATGTGGTAACAGTAGCGCCTTCCGCAATCCCGACAGCCAGATCCCCGGCAGTAGTTGTGAATGCATCAAGCACCTCCGCCTTGTATGGATACGCGCCTATGCTTGCAATCTCCTTATTCAGGAATATGTGCTGCATTGTTGTGTTTCCAGCAGCAACAAGTTGACGGATATTCTCAGGTCTGATTTCCGTATCGGCAGTCAGCAGGTCGATAAGTAAATTTACAGCGGAGATCAGTTCCCTGTGCATCTTCAAGAGGCCGTCTTTCTCCGTTACCGAATGCCTTATCCTGGACATTACATCGTGACCGTAAAAGACGAGGGGGTTCAGGGTGGAGGTGGTTCCGACAGACTCGCCGCTGTTCAAATCAACCAGGGCAGCAACAATAGTGGTTGTCCCGATATCCAGGGCGATTCCAAACTCCCCTCCTTGATAAGGAGGGGCAGGGGTGGTTGAGGGAAGATTTTCCAGAGAATGGAAGTGCTCCACGGTCTTTAGCGCCGTATTCTCGTGGGATGGGACTATAACCTCAAGATCGTCATCGATAATCATTTTGCAGGCAAGGACCGTGTCAATGGTCTTGTTTCTCCTGACCTGGACAAGGTCTTTGGAGCATGTCCCTGAGCCGTTACACGGGCCTTCAATCCCAATGCCAAGCATCCGCGCTGCTTCAAGGATCGTGGTCCCTTTTGGAACCACACCCTCGATCCTTGATGGGTAGAAGGTGATCTTGACGGTTTCGGTCATAACCGTTTGGCCGTCTCCGTCAGTGCCCTCATATGGGCTACCGGTGTCTTGGAGCTTATCCCGCAGGCAGGGGCAAGGATGTTTACGCCTGCGTCCAGAAGTCTCTTAGACACAGTCCTTATCCGTTCCTCCGGCCCTTTTTGCAGGAGGATGGTGCTCACGTTCCCCATGATCCTCTTTCCTGGGAGCAGGTCTATTGCCTTCTTTACATTCACCGCAGAATCGAAGCTGATGCACTCAGCCGTCAGTTCTTTAAGTTGTTCAAACACAGGGTTGGCGTCGCCGCAGATATGTATTATGACAGGGACATTCATTGAATGTATGGAATCAGTCATCCTGTTGAGATAGGGGACGGCGAACTTCCCGAACATCCTTGGCCCCAATATCTCTCCGGTAGCAGACGGGTCGGCAATGACTATCACGTCCGCCCCTGCTTTTACTAACTCCTTCCCATAGGAAACAGAATTTTCAATAATAAACTCCATGAACCTGTGGGTCTCATCCGGTTCTTTGATGAGGGCTTTGTAAAGTTGCATAGCGTCTATAAGGGAGGATGCCAGGCTGAGCGGTCCGACCAGGTTCCCAATGACGGCCGTATCCGGGAGCCTTTCCCTGAGCATCCTTGTACATTCAATGATGGCTGGAAGCCTCCCGTCCTTTTTGGGGTCAAGCGGCCTGAGCCTTCTCCAGTCGGAAACGGTCTTTAAGGGGTAGTTTGCCATGCACGGTTCGGTAAACTCATCGCCGTCCTCCACCTCCCCTCCCCATGCCTCCGCCTCCACCGTCATGCAGAACGGTATACCGACGTTTTCTATCCCTGCCTCGTCGCGCATGGCTGCTGAAAGGGTCGCCATCTGCACCGGGTCCCTGTGGGCATGGGGCCAGCAACAGCCGGTACTGTGCATCACCTCCCGGCACGCCATGGTCATCATCCCTCCTGGACAGATGACGGGAGGTCTGTCTACAGCCTCGCCTGCAAGGGCCTTAAGGAGCCTTTCTTTTTCAGTCAGTGACATCAGTGAACACAGGCCTCACTGGTTGTCCTGTGAAAATGGGGTTTTACTTCAGTCTCCAGTTTTTTTGTATCTATGGGAAGCCTGGCAAACTCCCTTCCTGCCTCAAGGAACGCCACCATATTTTCATGGGGTGTATTTATGGGGACCTCGCAACCGGTTGCGACAATGTACCCTTTTGGGTTGTCATAGGCCTTGGCAACACAATCCTTGACCATCTCTCTTATGATCGCCGGGTTCCCCTTGAACATCCCGTCAGCAGGGCTTATGTTCCCCATCAGACAGACCTTGTCTCCGACCAGTTCCTTAGCATCCAGAAGATCAATATCGTCAATGCTTAACACATCAGCGCCGCTTTCAGCCATGGCCTTTATGACCCTCTTTACCTTTCCGCAGATATGAAGGACTCCTGGCAGGCCGTAAGAATGGATATGCGCATATACCTCCTTCAGGTATGGAAGCACAAACTCCCTGAAGTGTTTTTCACTTATCATGGAACCTGTGGCAATCGGTTCAACAGTGACAGGACATGTTCCTGCCTTAACATAGGCGTCTATTAAGGCCTTTACCGAGTCTGTAGTCGCCCTCATCAGGGTATGGACAAGTTCCGGGTCAGTATATAACTCCCTTATAAAGGTGTCTGTCCCCCTCAGGGCGGCAGCGGTTGTAAAGGGCGCCCCTATCACAGGAACGATAAACACCTCATCCCCAATAGCGTCTACGCAGCGTTTGGCCGCCTCCAGATAGACGGGGAGCCTTCCGTCCTTATCCGGGTTCACGATTCTCAGCTTCTTCATGTCTTCCTTTGTTTGAATAAAAGGAGTTTCTACCTGCGGCGAATCATCCTCCGGGAAGTGCATCCTGGTGCCCATGGCCTCCGCCAGGGTTGATGTAGTAGAGAATATATAAACTACATCGTGCCTATACTTCTTAAAACAGGCGATATTGGCCTCCCCCATGTTCTTGCCGTTGGTGCAGAACTCGCGCACCTTTAAATCCAGACTCCTTGACGCATAGTTTAGAATCAGCGGACTTACAAGGAGCCTGTCTATCTCTTTGCCTTGAAGGAAGGCCCCAAATCTCTCCTTTGGAGTCATTTCAGCTATACGGTTCATCTCTTACCTCCGATGTTTCGCTCTATGCTCACGAGTTCCCTCTTATCCTTAAACAGCACGGAATTTAGAGAAATACCCTGCAATACCCCTTTTACGACCTTGACCGCCTCTGCCGCATTCTTTGCATAGCCGTCTGCGCCTATGTTCTTTGCAAAGCTGGGCGAAATAGGACCGCCTCCAATCAACACCTTTGAATTTATCCCGGCCTTCTTCAAATCCTCTATGACCACCTGCATCCCGTCCATGGTCGTTGTCATAAGTGTGGAGAGGCAGACTACATCGGCCTTTATCTCTCCGGCAGTGTCAACGAACTTTGCGTAAGAGACGTCCCTCCCCATGTCATGCATCTCAAACCCGGCGTTATCAAGCATTATCTTTACAAGGTTCTTTCCAATATCGTGGGTATCCCCTTTCATAACGCCTATAACAATCTTTTTCCTGGTATGCGGGTCCTCCTTAGGCATATGGGCCCTCAGCACCTCGATCCCTGCGTACATGGCATCAGCGCATACAAGAAGTTCCGGGACAAAATACTCTTCCTCCTCGTAGAGCTCGTTGACCTTATCCATCCCTTTTGCAAGACCATCCATGATGGCCATATAAGGGTCTACCCCCAGCCTTATCGCCTCTCCCGCCAATTTCCTGGCCGCATCCGTATCCATTTCAATGACGGCCTTTGCCAGGGCATTTAGAATCGTAGATCTGTCAAGTTCCATAGTTTCCCCCCTTTTCCCAAATATGTAAAAAATGATTTAACATAGTAAAAGCAGTTGAAAAGCCTTCAGCCACGAATTATCACGAATGTTCACTAATTTATAAAGCAATAAACCTTTCCAAAATGGGTGAAGCCTAACAAATCTTTAAGCTATTAATTTCATTCGTGTCCATTCGTGGCCGCCTACGGTTTTTAGGTTAATGCATTACCTAAGGTTCTTGCCGGTGAGTTATAGGCTTGGTATGTTATTTGAGTGTTATCGATATGTCAAATAGATAAAAACTATAGATATTGAATTCTCAATTGATAATACCGTCAGGCCAACGGTATCAAAACTCTTCTTGAAAAGAGCCTTCTATTGTGCTAACTTTTCACATCCCTCAATTATTTTAGGGGGCTGTTTTTAAAAAAGTTCTGATCTTGGAAAGGTCCCAATTGAAACGCATCTCTATCCTCGGCTCCACAGGCTCCATCGGTGTAAGCACTCTTGATATCGTGTCAAGGTTCCCTGAAAGATTTGAGATTGTCGGCCTCGCCGCCGGTGGGAACATTGACCTTTTGAAGGAGCAGATCGGGCGGTTCAGGCCCAGTTATGTCTCCGTATCCGAAGAGGCAGCCGCTCTCTCCTTAAAAGGTATGGATTGCCACGTATTGCATGGCATAGAGGGGGCCATAGCTGTAGCAACGGCCCCTGAGGCAGATATGGTGGTCTCCGCCATAGTCGGGGCCGCGGGACTTGTTCCGACAGTGGCTGCAATAAAGGCCGGGAAGGAGATAGCCCTGGCCAACAAGGAGACACTCGTAATGGCTGGGGAGCTTGTTATAAGGGAGGCCAGGGAGGCGGGAGTAAATATCCTCCCTGTTGACAGCGAGCACTCTGCCATATTCCAGTCTATTGTGGGACACAACAAGGATGAGATAAAGAGGCTGATACTTACTGCATCAGGCGGGCCATTCCTGAACTATCCGATGGAAAAACTCAAGGGAGCAACTCCCGCCGACGCCCTGAACCATCCCAACTGGCAGATGGGCAAAAAGATCACTGTTGATTCTGCATCCCTTATGAATAAAGGACTTGAGGTAATAGAAGCCAGGTGGCTCTTTGATATCCCGGCTGACAGGATAGACGTCCATATACACCCTCAGAGCATAATCCATTCCATGGTAGAGTATATAGACGGCTCTGTGATGGCCCAGATGGGTATCCCGGACATGAGGATACCTATATCATATGCCCTTTCTTACCCTGAAAGGCTTCCGGTCTCCCTGCCGTCTCTAAACCTGCTTGAGATTGAAAAACTGACCTTTATGAAGCCTGACCATGAAAGATTTCCCTGCCTCAACCTCGCCTATAATGCATTAATGGCCGGTGGCACAATGACTGCTGTGCTCAATGCAGCAAATGAGATTGCAGTAGATGCCTTTTTGAACGGAAGGATCGGATTCACTGAGATACCGGAGATAATTGATAAGGTCATGTCTTCTCATAAAAACGGAGCTGCATCCCATGTAGACGATATTTTAAGGGCTGACTTATGGGCAAGGGGAAAGGCTAAAGAAATAATTAAAGGAGGTAATTCTTGATAACAATTTTCTATGCTGCCATAGTCTTAGGCATGCTCATATTTGTCCATGAACTCGGCCACTTCCTGCTGGCCAAGAGGCTTGGAGTGGGGGTCCTGAAGTTTTCCCTCGGTTTCGGTCCTAAGCTGATAGGCCGCAAGATAGGTGAGACTGAATACCTGATATCTGCCTTCCCCCTCGGAGGATATGTGAAGATGATAGGGGAGGCCACGGACGAGGAGGTATCTCCTGAAGATATGGCCCGTTCATTTTCCAGCAAGCCTGCCGGAACCAAGATGGCCATAGTGGCAGCAGGGCCTATTTTCAACATAGCCTTTGCAGCAGTCCTCTTTACCCTGGCCTTCATGGTTGGCGTGCCGACTATGACCTCCGTTGTAGGTGACGTAAAGGAAGGGTTCCCTGCGTTCGAGGCCGGGATAAAGGCAGGAGACAAGGTCCTGTCCATTGACGGGACCCGCTTATCTAAGTGGGATGAGCTCTCTGAGAAGATACAGAGCACAAAGAAAGAGGTTATCTCTATTGAGATCTACAGGTCGGGCGCGACATTAAGGTTTGATATAAGTCCAAAGGTGACAAAGGTAAAGACTATATTCGGGGAGGACATGGAGATACGGGTCATTGGCATAGGGGCCTCCAAAGACTTTATTATAGAGAGGTCTAACCCCATTGAGGCGGTAGGCAAGGGTCTCATATCAACATGGAATGTGACAAAGCTTACCTTCATTGGGATAATCAAGCTTATCCAGAGGATAATACCCGCAGACACAATAGGCGGACCGATAATGATAGCCCAGATGGCTGGAGAGCAGGCCCAGGGAGGGATACTGTCGCTGCTATCCTTTATGGCCCTTCTCAGCATAAACCTGGGGGTGTTGAACCTTCTTCCAGTGCCTATTTTAGATGGAGGCCACCTGACCTTTTTCACCATAGAGGCCATAATAAGGCGTCCTCTGAGTCACAGGTTCAAGGAGATAGCTCAGCAGGTAGGGCTCTTCCTCCTCATGTCCCTGATGGCATTGGCCTTTTACAACGATATAACGAGGGTATTCTTTAAGTAAATAGAGGCAGAGGTAGAGGCATCAACCTTCTTTACCTTTACCTTTACCTCAGCCTTAGCCTTTCTTCCCGTAACTTGCCTCTTCCTCTGCGGCCTTGAGATACATTTCGTTCGATGTTTCATAAGGCCTTTTTTGGGAATCTATCCTATGCTTGTTTAGAACCTTTATTATCTCTACCATCAGCGGGATATCGTCCTTATGAAGCTGTGTTAATGCCCTTAAAAACTCCCTTCCTTTTTCGTCTCTGGCAAGGGATTTTAACTCTGAAGAGATTTCGTTTATGGCTGCGGCTGCCTCATCCTGAAAGAAGTAGTTGACAGGAATTGAGAGGGCATCGCCTATCTTTATCAATATCTTAAGAGAGGGAAGCTGTTCTCCTCTCTCTAT
>JAUSKU010000066.1 GCA_030646755.1 Deltaproteobacteria bacterium | reverse complement strand
CGGCGCCTTTATGTAAACATAGAGAGGTAACCAGCGAGAGAAACAATCACCGTATAGAAGAAAATCCTAATCTATCTTTTTAAAAACTCGGTAGGGAGTTAAGGGAGAGGACTGTATATAGGCAATGTCTATTTTTGGGTCATTATAAAACTCTTGACACAAATTAAAGTAATAGTATAAACTTAATCTTGAGCGATAAGACCTTCCCATGTGTCCAAGGTGCTCCCATCCATCGGTTGGCATGAGCCCTGGAAAGAACGAGCATGGGTGGCGCGCTCTTTTTGTTGCCTTAAAGATACCTTTCGTCATATCTTATCTTTTCCTTAAAAACCTTATATCACTTCTCATTCATAACGGACGGCAACAGTTCCTAAACTATATCCGCCAGATGCACAACGGGAATATCCGTGACATCCATAAACGCCCTTCCGTCATCCATACTCTCCACGACTATCCTCTTCACATCCCGCCCTTTCAATATCCATCTTGCCTGCTCCCGTGAATCAATCCCTTCCATCTCCAATAGCCTGTGCATGCTTGTGGCAGTCGTAGGAACGGCCACCATGTGGAGGTCCAGGTTGAATGCGCATCTGCAATCCTTGCGGAGACGGTCGTAATGCCTGGAAAGGGTTTTAAAATCTATATTGTAAGACCGACTCTCTATGACATAAAGGTCTGTGGGAAGTAGCCTCTTTTTTACGACATCCAAGGAACTCAGCTCTTCTCCTATCCCCGTGACCTTGACACCCGGAAGATGCAACCTGAGTATCCTCTTCATGATGCCGTCACCGACCACAATATGCTTCACACCCCTCAGGGAGTCCAGGAAACGCTCAAGCCTTCCTACAGGCATATCCACCCCTGCCTCAAAGGCAAGACCTATATCCCACCCGTCATAATCTGCAATGAGAATCCCTTTCCCATGCCCTATCAGGGCTGTTATCCTCTCTATCCTTTCCCTGCTCTCCCCAAGATTAATACCTGGAAGGAATACTGCCTTCCCCTTGGGTATCTCCATTGCGGGGCGATTGTTGTCGGAAATCAGTTTTTTTATTATAGCGGCAATCCGGCCGTCCTTGAGGTCTCTGCGAAGTGATGCCAGGGCCCCCTTCAGGTCAATCCCCTCCGGGCATATGGTATTGCAGGAACCGCACATGGCGCAGCTAAAGAGGGCATTACCGATATCTTCCGGCCTTGCACCGTGCTGAAACGCCTTGGCCCGTCCTTGGGCTGTGTGGCGGAGGTCCCTCTTCTCTCTCCATACAGGACAGATCAGAAGGCAGAGGCTACATCCGCTGCATGCCGAATAATCGTTCGGGTAATGGTCTTTGTAGGCCGGTAAAGGGCTCATTAGAATATCACATCCCTGTTAAGAATCATGGCCGGGTCGGCCTTCCTCTTCATCTCCAGGTGCCTGTCCACTACCTGATCGCCGAAGACCCGCCTTATATACCCCTTCATCATCCCGCCGAAGCGGTAATAGCTGCTTCCCAGCTCTATCCCTATATCGTATATATCGTTCTTGAAAGACTGGAGGTAATCCCTGCTGTATATCTTCCCTTCCACCATAGGCTCAAACTCGCACCCGTAGGCCCATCCCTTCGCGTCAGGAGGTATGCAGGACATCTCGTAATGCTCCCTGTGGTCATCCCGGAGCTTTATGCCGACGCAATAAAGGGTGTACCTGGGAAAGTACCTCTTGCAGACCTCGTTCCCCTTCTCCACGGCAGCCGCAAACTTCTCCGCGCTGGCGGCGAGGTCGGGGATCACCATCTGCCTCCCTCCCCAGTGCTTCCAGACGGCCCTTGAAAAGACAACAGTCCTGTCATGCATCTCCTTTTCCCGCATGTATGTCTTTGGTTGCAGGTCAGGGAATAATCTGAGTCTCCGGTTCAAAAGGTACATTGCCTCTTCGTATCTCCAGGGCCGCAGGGAATAGTATGCCATTATCCTAAGGGCGCACCCAAGCTCCCCATGACCCCGTAACCTTTTCTTCCAGCCGGAATTAAAGGCCGTCTCCCTCTCAGGCGAGTCAAAGGCGACAAGAAGGGTTATCACCCTGTCCATCATGGTGAGTATCCCTGTATAGTCGCAGACCCCTTCCCTGTCTAACATCATCAGGTCCTCTGCTGCATCTTTAAGGGAAGTATAATAAAAATAGTGCATCCGCAAGGGTGTATAAGGCCTGATTCTCAGGGTTGCCTCTGTAATCACGCCGAATTGGCCATAACCGAGGACCACCCTCTTGAAAAGCTCCTGGTTCTCTGTATCCGAGCACTCAACAATATCCCCGGTAGGCGTAACCACCTGCAAGGCCAAGGCCTGGTCTGCGCTGCACCCGTATTTGGATGAATTGACGTCCACCCCTCCGACCCCGATGGTGCCGCCAACGGTTGACGTAAGATTAAGGGGGGCAGAAAGGTAATCCATCCCGTAACGCCTCAGCTCCTCAGCCAGCAAGTGCCAGAATATCCCGGCCTCTGTGCGGACAGTCAGGCCATCCTTCTCCACATGAAGGACCCGACTCATACCTGTCATGTCCAACATAACACCGCCGAAGGCCACAGACTCCCCTTCTGTTGTAAGACCTCCCCCGCGCACCGTAACAGGGACCTTGTATCTCTGGGCAGCCTTCAGGAACCTTGATATCTGCTCCGAGCTCCTGGCAACCACAACACCGTGAGGCAGGCCGTGAGCAAGTCCACCTGCATCTGTCACATAGCTCCCCAGAACCGATTTGTCCTCACGAACCTCGATCCCATCTTCTCTCACGGCAGATACAAACTCAGGCCACCCGTCACCCTTCCACCTGGATGGGTTAGTCTGCTGTCTCTTTATGCCGATCAATGCGTCCGGCGCCACATGGCATGGAGGGATAACCCCTGGTTCACATACTGAAATTTCCAAGATTTAATGCTCCTGATTACAGTTCGAATAGGTCTCGAATGACAATATCAATAGAATGGCTATTTTATGACTTTTCCTCGATAATATCAACCGTTATCTGCCGCCGGGGTGCTACTTCAACATCTCCATAAGTTCTTTCTCATTAACCACCGCATACCCTTCTGCGTCGTTGCTGTCCTTACTGATTGTCAGGGAGTACTATCTGACCTCCCTTTACATAACAGTTAAACAAAATATTCATTACCACACGAAACATTACATTTCCTTACTTCCCGCTTAATACAATAACCCAACAAAATCAATCCTTTATGAATGGTCAACCTAAGCAGAATTACGGCACATATATTGCTCGTATCAGCAGTAAGAGGTTTTCAATGAAAGAGAGCATTGACTGGCTTGTTCATCTGGATGACATGGCAGAAAGGGTCTATGGAAGGGCAGCAGCCTTCTTTTCCGACGACAGGGAGTTTTCAGAATTCCTGACGCAATTAGCCTGGGGAGAAGCATTGCAAAGCCGCATAATTGGCGAGGTTGCTGAATGCATAAGTAATAATAAGAATAATTATACATCCCAGATATCGCTGGATGAGGATACAAAAAGGGGTATAGAATCTCCTCTTGTAGAGTGCGGTAATAAGACAGATGAAGGAAAGATCACCAAGGAGGAGATGCTGGAATATATGGTGTGCTACGAATTCTCTGAGTGGAATGACATTCTTCTATCACTAATCGAAAATTTTAAAGAATACTCGATAGGGTTTAACTTCATTGCGGCAAAGGTCCAGCAGCATAAAAGAAACATCGAGAGGTTTGCGGAATTGCACCCCGAATTAAAGAGGTTTATTGGAAACAAGAGGAGTCTGAGGCCGCTATGGCAGGAAAACCTTTTGATAGTGGATGATTCTGATGCTATCATAAGGCTGCTCTCCTCCATTCTTGCAAAGGAAGGTGTCATAGAGGGCGCGCCTGACGGCAAAAGTGCCCTTTCCAAGCTTGGAGAGAAGCATTATTCAGTCATCATAACAGATGTTGGTATGCCGCTTATGAACGGGATCGAGTTCTACAAGAGGGCCTCTAAGATTTATCCGAATATCAGGGAACGCATCCTCTTCTATACAGCGTTGGATGACAAGGGAAGTGTGTCCTTCTTCAAGGAAAACAATCTCACGTATCTGATAAAACCAGCGGAGATAAGCGAACTCAGGAAGACGGTCGGGAATATCCTGAACAGATAGAGAGAACCTTTCAATACCGAACCGTTATTCTTATATCTAACTCCTCAGACGATAATCTGAAGCTTGCATCACTGAAACTCGGAGGCCCAAAGGAACCCTTTGGATTGTTGGAGGCGCCAATCCCCTCCTTTGGGATCATAAGCCAGTTCAAATCCATCTTCTTATTCCCATTTGCATCGTGAAGCACCGATATTGCATAATCTCCAAAGGGGATATCCTTAAAAACTACCTTCGCTCCATTATTCTCGATTTTGCTTACCAGGGCCATAACAGCCTTTTGGGGTTCGGAAGGGAAGCCGTCTTTTGAATCATACAGGTTGACCCTCACTTCACCTGCATTACTCCGCAGGCCGCTTACCTCAACATTTATTGAACCTTGAGATACAGGTTTTTCACCTGCATGCCCGATCAAAAATGTAAGCAAAGTGAGCAGGAAAGAAATCATTAACCTTTTCATTAACCATCCTCCGGTATCTATGCCCGTATAGCAGCGCCGTCCTCGATGCAATGACTTCAGCCGGGGGATAGCTCCTGCCTTTTTATTCTCTCATGATGATGGTCATCCGTCCAGATATTTGAAAACATGCCGGAATTTCCCCCGATTATCTATTTTTCCCATAGCCTCCAACTGCCCCGTGTGATATACTTTTGCCGAAATCTCTAACGCCTGCGATGTTATAATCACTACAGACTGCCAACTAACATGATAGATCATTACAAAATAGCAAGACAGAGGATGGTGGAAACCCAGCTTATCCCCAGGGGGATAAAGGACAAAAGGGTCCTTGACGCCGTAAGGAAGGTACCGAGGCATCTCTTTGTGGATGAGGCCTTTTATGGACAGGCGTACGGGGACTCTCCTCTCCCGATAGGGGAGGAACAGACCATATCCCAACCCTTTATGGTGGCAGTAATGACAGAGGCCCTGGAGTTGAAAGGTGATGAAAGGGTCCTTGAGTTGGGGACGGGCTCTGGATATCAGACCGCCATCCTTGCAGAGCTCTGTCATAAGGTATTCAGCATAGAAAGGATATCCTCTCTTGCCGGACGTGCCAGAAAGGTCTTGGATAAGCTCGGTTACGGAAATGTGGTGGTCAGGATCGGGGATGGGACCCTTGGATGGAAGGAAGAGGCCCCTTTTGACGCCATTATTGTGACCGCCGGAGCCCCTGAGATACCACAGCCTCTTACTGAACAGCTAAAGATCGGCGGAAGGCTCGTGATACCTGCTGGGGGAGAGTTCATGCAGTCTCTTATCAGGGTCAGGAAGACTGAAAACGGGATAGAAAAAGAGGATTTGGGAGGGTGCCGGTTCGTAAAGCTTATAGGAGAACATGGCTGGAAGGTTGAAAAAGAAGGATATGAATATTAACCGGCAAGGGGGAAGGGCTGTTGCCAACCTTTTGCCTATAGCCTTTTGCCTATTTATAGTTTCTTGCGGAACCACTTACGGTATATATCACAGGGTGGAAAAAGGACAAACCTTTTCCAGCATAGCAAAGACCTACAAAGTAAGCCGTCAGGAACTTCTGAGGATAAACAGGCTTAAGGAACCTGTGAACCTTAAAGAGGGCGATGCAATCTTCATCCCTGGTGCAAGTATCGAGAAGGTTGTTGAGGCCCATAAAGATGATGTATACACACCGCCCGCTAAGACCAGGGGCAAACCAGCGGGAGAGACCCCCCGGCGGGACGTTACTGCAACCACTTCAAAGGCCGTAAAAGGGCGGTTTATCTGGCCAGTGGATGGAAGGCTTATCTCTGAATTCGGCATGAGGAACGGTGAGCGGCATGCAGGGATAGACATAAAGGCCGAGGAAGGGGCTCCGGTCAAGGCCGCTGAATCAGGAAAGGTTATATACAGCGGGAACGGCCTCAACGGGTACGGGAACCTGATTATACTCAAGCACGAAGGGATCTTCTTTACTGTATACGCCCATAATAAAAAGAACCTTGCATCCGAAGGAAGCCTGGTGGAAAAGGGTGAAGAAATAGCACTGGTTGGCGAAACAGGTAGGGCAACAACCCCTCATCTCCATTTCGAAATAAGAAAAAACAAGGCGACAGTAGATCCAATTTTATACTTGCCATGATAATTAGACTGGTATATAAATATCAATGTTAGACTTTAAATAGAGATGAAGGAGGCGGGTAAATGGAAGAACTTAAAAAGATCATAAGGGATGTCCCTGATTTTCCGAAAAAGGGGATACTTTTTAAGGATATAACCACCCTTCTTGCTGATGCAAAGTCATTTCAGACAGCAGTAGATCTCCTAGGCCACCGCTATGTTGACCAGGATATAGACCTTGTCCTTGGCATAGAGGCGCGTGGATTTATCGTAGGCTCAGCCCTGGCATACAAGCTGGGCAAGGGTGTTATCCTTGTAAGAAAACCTGGGAAGCTCCCACATAAGACAAAGAAGAAGACATACAAACTGGAATATGGGGAGGACTCCCTGGAGATCCATCTCGATGCCATAAAACCAGGTGCCAGGATACTTATTGCAGACGACGTATTGGCAACCGGAGGTACTGTTTCAGCAGTGATAGATTTAGTTGAGAGTCTTGGCGGGCACGTGGTTGAGTGCGCCTTCCTGGCAGAGCTGGAGTTCCTTGAGGGACGGAAAAAGGTTGCGCCTCACGGCGTTTTTTCCCTTGTAAAGTTTTAGAGGTTGTGATATAAGATTAGTCTTTCGTTCCGCACCACTGGCCATCGGCCACAGACCACTCACAAAATGCCCCCGTAGCTCAGTAGGATAGAGCAGTGGTTTCCTAAACCGCGCGCCGGACGTTCGATTCGTCTCGGGGGCACCAATTTTTTTACAGGCTTGCCAGTATGTTCTTGAACCAGAGGGCAACCTCTGTGCTCCCTGTTATCTGAAGCTTTCTGGAAAAGAAGACCGTATCAGGGTCGATCCTGTTCAACATGAGACCTGCCAGAACAGCGGTTTCACCCCTCATGGTAACATCCGGTGTCCCGGCATAGTGCGGCCTGATTGTCACCTTCCCGTCCTTTATGGTCATGTAGAATCGCTTGTCAATGTCGGTGGCCTCAAATAGGAAGGTCTTCCCGTCTATCTCCTTGAGCCTCTCCCTGATGGAAGGGTCCTTCTCCAGCTCAAATGCCAGAAAACTCCCAAGCCCTATGCACTGAAGGCTCTTAGGAATATATTTCAGAGGCATTATCGCCGCCTTTGTCAAAAGTTCTGTAGTTTCCACATTCAACTCCTGTTGCAACAACTCCCCATCCCCCTCTTTAACAAAGAGGGGGAACGAGGGGGCGTTAGACTTTATACCCCACATGGACAGCCGCAATGCCATTTGTGAGGTTATAGTACTTCACCTTGTAAAACCCTATATCCTCAAGCATCTTCTTGATCTCCTCCTGGGGAGGGAACTTCCTGATAGACTCAACAAGGTACTGGTAGGAATCTCTGTCCTTCGCTATTATCTCCCCGAACTTGGGAATAAAGTTAAAAGAGTAAAAGTCGTAGAACGCCCTGAATGAATCGTTTGTGGGCCTTGAGAACTCAAGGCAGATGAGCTTCCCGCCGGGCTTTAACACCCTGTACATCTCCCTGAAACCCTGGTCGGGGTGGGTTACGTTCCTTATGCAGAATGCAACGGTCGCCACATCAAAGGTATTGTCAGGGAATGATATATACTCTGCGTTACCCTGGACGAACTGGATGTCTTTAAGAACGCCGTTATCCACAACCTTGTCCCTCCCACCCAGGAGCATGGCATGGTTTATGTCGTAGACCACTATCTTCCCATTTCCTCCAACACTGTTATGGAGCAGCATCGCAACATCAGCAGTCCCTCCACCCACGTCAATAGCCATCTCACCAGGCTTAAACCCGGTCTTTGATATCATGAACCTCTTCCAGACATGGTGGATCCCCATGCTCATGACGGTGTTCATTATGTCGTACTTCTGTGCCACAGAGGTGAAGACCTGGCCTACCAGCTTCTCCTTTTCCTCCTCAACCACTGTCTTATTCCCGAAGTGGGTTACTTTCGTATCAGTCAATTCACTCTCCTACTTTTTAATCACGAGCCTCAACCCCAATATTCCTGCCATTCCATACCCTGCAAGGCCTATCACCGGAATATCAAACAGCATCGGCCCTTTTCCAGCCATAACTATAAGGGATGCCCCAATCACCAGGGAGGCAATTATCATCCCATAAACCAACCTGTTCCCAACATGATCAATCTTTGAATTGAGTTCATCAAGGTTCAGGTGGGCAAACTCTATCCTTAATCTGTTCTGGATGACCTTGTTGAATACAGAGGTCAACTGGGAAGGGAGAGTTGCAGTAAACTCCGCCATCTCCATCATAGTATCATAACCCTTCTTCATCGCAGCCTTGGGGTCGATGCTCTTCTTCATCAGCTTAAAGATGAAAGGTCTTGCAACGGCCCATACATTGAGCTTTGGATAAAGCTCCCTCCCTACCCCTTCAACAACCACCATAGATTTTTGCAGCAACAGCAGGTTGGGCTGCATGTGCATGTCAAACCTCTTGGCAGTCTCTATAAGCTTCCATAGCAGGGCAGAGACATTTATCTCAGCCAGCGGCTTCCCGAAGATAGGTTCTGCAATATCTATAAGAGCATCCTCAAACTCCCTGATATCCACATCAGGGCCGATGAGACCCATGCCCCTGTGGATTTTAGCCATGGTCTTGAAATCCCGTCTCATAAGGTAATATAGGAGCTTTGCGAGGTAGTTCCTTAGATCATCATCTATCTGACCGGCTATCCCGAAGTCAACATGGATTATCTCGCCATTTTTACCGACGAACACGTTCCCAGGGTGCATGTCCGCATGAAAAAAGCCGTCGCCAAGGGCCTGCTTGAAGAAGACCCTGACACCTCTTTCAGCAATCGTTTTAAGATCAAAACCGGCGGCCTTAAGGGTCTCTGCCTCATCTATAGGAATCCCGCTGATCCTCTCCATAGTCAGTACTTTTTTGGAAGAGTACTCCCAGTAAACCCTTGGGAAATAAGCCTCTGGATCGTCCTTGAAGTTCCTCCTGAAACGGTCCGCCCTTGTAGCCTCTATGGTAAAGTCCAACTCCTGCCTAATGGTCCTGTGGAACTCCCTTACCACCTCTACAGGCCTGAATCTCGCCCAGTCTGGAACGTACTTGACAATGAGGTTTGCTATCACATACATGATGCTGATGTCGGAGTCCAGTATATTCTCAATCTCAGGACGCCTGACCTTTACAGCCAGCTCTCTCCCGTCCTTCATGGTTGCAAAATGGACCTGAGCAATGGACGCAGATGCAACAGGTATAATATCAAACGAGGCGTAGACCTCTTCAAGGGTTTTTCCCAGTTCCTTTTCGACAAGCGCCCTGACCTGCTCGAATGGAAACGGAGGTACCTTGTCCTGGAGCTTCTTGAACTCAGTAGACCAATCGTCAGGGAACCAGTCAGCCCTCGTGCTCATAAGCTGGCCGAGCTTTACAAATGTAGGCCCAAGCTCCTCAAGGGCAAGCCTCAACCTCTCAGGCGTTGACCTGTGGGCCTTTGCATCCTCAGCCTTTGGGGTAAGGAACCTCTTCCCAAGTATATAAAGCCTGAATACGTGAAGCTGGCTGACCAGTTCACCGAACCCGTGCCTTATGAGGACGTTCAGTATCTGACGGAGCCTGTTGATATTCTTTATTGTAGAGTGTTTACGGATTTCCAATATTATGATCCCTTATTTTTTCAGTTTTTGAATCTCTTCCTCAAGGGCCTTTACTCTCTTTTCCAAACTCTCGGCCTTCTCTCTCGCAATCAGGGCCAGCTTCTCAACCACATCCAGTTCATCCTTTGTGGCAAGCTTCAACTTGTCTGCAAGCCCCTCCGCAATCTCCACAGCGATAGACTCCGCCTTGTCCTTTGCCACATTGGCGTGCTTCAGGGTCTCGCTTACGACCTTCACCGCCTCGTCCACAAACCTGTTCTCAGCCTCTTTTGCGGCCCCAAGTCCGCCGCCCTTGGCCTTTTCACCTGCATCTATCAACTCGTCCATCTTCTCCTTGACCTTCTCGCCGATACCCAACCCCAGAAACACTGCCTTGTCCAATATATCCGACATCTTAATCCTCCTTTAGTATCTACCTATGATTTCATCAGGATATCTTTAATCCAGATGAAATTCAACATATTCAGCCAATTCCATTAACAGTTTTATTCAAACAGAATACCCCGCCTGCCAGATAAATTCCCGTGTATCTCGGATATATTCCCAATACTCCTTTGCCTCTTCGTAAGGGGAATTGATGATGAGCTTGTCAATATTCTTCATGGCACCTTAACTATTCCCTTATAATCCCCCGTCACTTCGTGCCACCCCCTTTACAAAGGGGGCAGGGGGATTGTCAGCTATAAAATTTTCGATAGCTATTAAAACACTATTCAAATCTCTTTTCACATCCCGATCATCAAATCTGAGAAAGGACAAATCTAATGACTCTAAAACCTTCTGTCTTTCAATATCATTTAAATAAGCCTCGTCATTATCATGGCTGCAACCATCTATTTCAATTACCAGTTTCAACTTTTTGCAGTAGAAATCAACGATGTAACAGCCCAACGGCTTTTGCCTGTTAAACTGGAACCCCTTCATCTTGCCCTGTTTCAATTCATTCCAAAGCAGTACTTCTGAAAGTGTTGACTGATTTCTTAATTGCCTTGAAAACTCTTTCAGGTTCTTGTTGTATGGGAGGTAGAACATAAATCCCCCGTCACTTCGTGCCACCCCCTTTTAAAAGGGGGACTTTAAACCAAATTACCACCTACCCCCGGATTTAAATTCTCTCCTTGTCCTTTCTTCGACAATTCCCCCTTTTCAAAGGGGGATCAAGGGGGATTCGATGGGAAACCTTGCTACAAAAAGAGTATATAATCTGTTGAACGAACACACGCATTCAGCAGGAGCCGGATTTCTAATCAGTCCAATATAGTGGCTTGCTATGCCTTTAATTTCAACCTACAATTCTACCTCTTATATACATCCTTCCTATGCCGCACATGATATATAGTCACCAATTTCTTTTCTGAGTCAATCTGGTATATGACCCTGTAATCCCCTACTCGCAACCGATAGCTCAATTCCGAATCCACAAGTTTCTTTGACTGCGCAGGAAATGGATCGTCAGCGAGAGATTCAATTGCATTGACTATTCTGGGGATATATTGGCGGTCAATCTTTTTCAGGTCATGCCCTGAAGAGCCTTTCCAATCTATCTCAAATGAGTCCATCTGCCTTCAACCTCTTTTTGATCTCATCGAAACTGACCGTAGGCTCATCTTTCCGCTCTGCAATCATCGCCAGGTCGTGAAGGTCTTCAAGAAGTTCCTCATAATCCTCAATGGGTAATATAACCGCCTTCCTCCTGCCTGCCTCATCTACGATAAATTGCTCATGTAGTCCTTCCATTTCTTACCTCCTCTTTTACCCCTCTAATTATCTTCAAACTCTCTATCCCTATCGCATCAATGATCTTCACTGCCACAGCCGATACTCCTCTTCACTCAGCCAGAAATCCTTGTCTATCACCTTCACTTCCTCATAGCTCAAATCATACAGCTTATACACCAGCACATCTATCTCTTTTTCTAAGGCGATTGGGGATTGATTTTTTTTCTGCAACGAAATACAGTTTTTAGAAAGTTCTGTCAACCGTTTTTTTGCTGGTTCTCCTACTTTTGCAATTGGAATTATTTCAATGAACTGTCTCTTTAATCGTAAACGACCAGTTGTTTCAGCATCACCTAATACGGAACATGTTTTTTGAAGAAACCACCATACAACTGAGCTATTTAAAATTGATAGCAAGCAGTAATCTTCAGAGGGAATAATAAATCCATTCATATCAAGATAGAGTCCATCGGTATCCAGTGTAAATCTTGATTCTTTGCATATATCAGGATAGATGATTTTAGAATTTTCCCAAATGTTCAAGCGATATTGTGCT
The DNA here is from genome assembly GCA_030646755.1 of Deltaproteobacteria bacterium. GTDB lineage: Bacteria > Desulfobacterota > JAENJC01 > JAENJC01 > JAENJC01 > JAUSKU01. The sequence goes on along the minus strand of JAUSKU010000066.1, from coordinate 19,498 downwards.
TGTTGCAATTGCCAGAATGGTTGTATAACCGCTCTATTTTCTAACTCATGCTTAAATTGTAACAAATAATCTTTTATTGCAGGGTACTTTTCAATATCAACTCCAGAGTGAGTATAAATTAAATACAACCCACTATCATTTAATTTCCATTTCCTAACATCATCGCCTCTGACAAGTTTTTTAATTAGACCTTCCGAGTTTTTATCTGCCTTGATTAACGCTTCTTTGGTTTGAGAACTAATGTAGAATGCTTTATTGTAACCAGTTTTAATTCCTGAATAAATATCTGACTTGACAATATCCTTGAGTGGTATTCCATTTTGTTTCAGCTTTTCTAAAAGGTCATTCGTTGTTGCTGAACCTAAATTCCAATTAGAACCATCAATAGATTTAAAAGAAAGTTTGTGTCCTTGTTGTTGAACAACAGCAGGAATATCAGGATAAGGAGCATCCAAATTTTTTACTTGTGTAAATGAGAAATCACTTTTATTGATTGCTCCCTTTTGTGTTATGAATACCATTGGAAAAGTAGCTGCTGCTTCAAACACTGGCAATTCACCAAAGTCAATTATTGATTTGATTGTTGATTCTCCTGAAATATATTTCCTTAATGGAATTCCATATTTAGCTCTAAAAAATTTATTGGAACTGATAAAAGATAAACAGCCATATTTTTTTAATAACTGAATTGACTTGTCATAGAAGTAAACATACAAATCTGCTCTGCCATCAAAAGTTTCAAACTTATCTTTGAAATATGGTTTGTATTCTGTAATGTTTTCTTGCCGAACATACGGCGGATTTCCGATCACCACATCAAAACCGCTGTCAATGCCGAACATCCAGGTTGGGCTAAAGAAAGGGCTTGCCTGGCTGTCGTCAAAGGGGTTCCAGTGTTCTATTTTCCGGGCTATCTCCTTCAACACCGGTTCACTGCCGCCCTTGATGGCCGCCACCACTTTATCCCGTTTTTCAAGATACTGGCTTTTTAGAGTCTCTTTTTCATTGTGGGCCATGTCCGGCAAAAAGAACTGTTTCCGCAGGGCTTCCAAACCCTTCAATTCTTGGATCACATTGTTATACAGGCCCAACCTGCCTTTTCCTTCATGGAGGTACGCATCAAGCCCCAAATCAATCAAACTGTTGGCACAAACAAATTTAAAATCGAGGTTGGGCAAAGGTTTCACGCCAAAGTTGTGTTTCGGATCGTTCGGTTTGTAATCCTCTTCCAATACCAGACTGAGCCAGGCCCGCAGACGGGCTATTTCTATGGCCATCGGCATGATGTCCACGCCGTAGATATTCTGGCTCAGTATGTCTTTCTTTAATTCATAACTGCTCTTTACCGTTCCCAGGATTTCGTGCAACTCCACCAGTTTATGCAGAATCCCCATCGGGAAGGCACCGGAGCCGCAGGCAGGATCTAAAATTTTTATCAGCTCCAGAAACTTTAGCAATAAAACTTTATCTTCTTTTCTCAAATGCCCTGCATCTGGATTCGCTGTAAACAGCGGTTCGAGGGCTTTTTCTATTCTGGTTTTATCTTCGGGTTTCAGTTCGTAGCGTTTCAACTCAATGGTGAGTTGCTGCGGTTCTTTATTTCCGAAAAGATCGCTGACAGGTTCAGGGTTAGTGGCGTGTCTGGTTTTCTCCTCCTCAATATGGTGCTCCCACTGTGTTTGCATGTAGGCTTTGATGCTTTCATTCACCATGTAGTCCACGATTTCCCGTGGGGTGTAAAAAGCGCCAAAGGCCTTGCGCTGGTTGGCGATCTTTTCGGTCTCTTCGTTCTGGCTTGCCAGCAGATTTTCAAAAATGCGGCCCAACATTTCAGGGTCAACAGCTACCTGTTGATACTGACTACTGCTCTCATCCACGGTGAAATCGTAACTCTCCAGGATTTCAACAAACGGCAGCAGCCATGCATCTAAATCAAGATTGCGGAACAGTTTGTCTTCTTCGCTTTCATCAAACAGGCCGCCATTTAAGTATGGAATTTTCTCGAACAGTTTTTCGTGGGTAAGCGGGTTTCTGTCCTGAACTTTGGTATTGAGTGTCTCAAAAAATAATTTCAGCAGTGAGTTTTGATAATAGTTGTCGGTATTCGATATAGTGTCTTTGCTGATAAGCGAAAGCGGGATTATCCCTTTCTCTTTCAGGAACCAGCAGAAGATATATCTGCCTATTAAACGAACCGTAAACTGCTTTACCTGGCTATCAGTTGCAGTGCTGTGTTGTGCCTTTACAATTCCCAACAGGGCATCAAAGCGTTCTTTAATCTGCTTATAGAACTCTTTATTTACCTCTTTAACGTCAAGCGATTTCCAGAGCAGGTCGGCAATTTCAGGTTTGGACTTTGTGCCGATCCCCTGCCATTGCTGAATTATTCTGTTGTATTGCGTATTGGTCAGGCGGTTGCGGAATGAAACAATTCTTTTCTGCTCTCCCCGGTTGAAGATTAAAACGAGTTTATCGTAATCGGGCGTGGTCACAAAATGGATAAAATAGGGTTGCGCAGGGATAAAACCTGTCCCATTGGTTTGTTGTGTCAATCCTTTAATGAACGACTGATAGCTGCTTAACCCTGGGTCGTTGTCCACCAACTGGCTGATGTAATCCTTCTTCAATCTCTTCAGCACGGCAAAACGGACACGAATGCTCTGCCCGTCTGCAGAAAGGCGATATAGTTGCGGCTGCACCGTTTGCGGGGCAGTTGTTAGATAATCCTTCAGTTTTTGCGTCTGCGGCGAAAGGAGTTGCGGTTTATTGCCCGCGTTGGGGACAATCCCCATCCATTGCATAAGCGTAAAAGAAAGCTCCAGAAGGCCGTCTCTTGAAGGCTGTTCTGCAAGCTGCGACAGGTTTTTATTTATATCGGTTATGGTCATGTGAATATCTGTATGATCTCGTTTAAGGGCGCTTTTTCTGTTTTTTCTTCCGGTTTATACTGGTTTGCCAATGATATAAATTGTTTGATAATATCATCGCCAATCAGTTCGCTTCTGCGATTCTTGCGGTTTACCAGCCGGACCAGTTTCAAATTTTCTCTATTGATGTAAGCGTTTTGAGAATGCAAAACAGAGTTGCTTACCTTGTCTATCTCAGCAACGGCATAGCCGTATTCCATCATTTTGTTGATCAGAAATGCAATGGCTGCCTGTTGTGGCTGGTTGTATCTCACCTGATGTTCTTCTTCCGAAAACTGGTATTGCTGAATGAAGTTTAAAATGTATGCTTCCGTTTCCGGCTTATTCTTGAACTTGTCGACAAGTCGTTTATTCTGGTCACTGTTGGCCTTGATAGAAAGCAAGCCTTCGGTAGTGGTAAGCAATTCACCGATTTTATCTTTGCTGAAAGCCACAAAATAGCCTGCTTCAAATGTTTTATCTTCACCTGCCGCCAGATGCGCCAGATGAATAAAATCGTCATCCTCTTTCCTCATTTGAACCTTGCCCCACTTCCCTTTCGGCAGGTTTTTGATATTCTCTTTGTATACAGCGTCAAAGCTTTCGTTGCGGTCAAATTCTCTCAGGTCGTCCATGAACAAATCTTCGGCTGCAAGCAGTTCGGAGGTCTCAAATATTTTCCGGAAAGCTTCCAGGCGTTTCTTTTCATCGCGACTGTAGAGGTCTTCGGTAAAATCCTGCGGAATGGGTTCTTCGTCCAAAACAGATTGGTCGCTGCCAATGGTATAGCGAATCAGGTTGATTTTATCTTGCAGTTTGCTTACCAATTGCAGGTAACTTTCCAATTGCTCCGTTGGCCGGAAATTATAAATAAAGATTTCTTCGTGTCTGCTCCCAAGCCTGTTAATCCTGCCGTTCCGCTGGATCATTCTGACGGGGTTCCAATGTAGGTCATAGTTTACAATCATCCCGCAATCCTGTAGGTTCTGTCCCTCGGAAAGTTTGTCGGTGGCAATCAAAAAATCAATTTCCTTTTCATCTTCCTTCAATCCATATTTTTTGGAGACTGGAGCAAATCGCTTCGCATAATCTTCAATCTCACCCTTTGTTCCCAGTGCAAACTCAATGTTTTTGCCTTTCACCAGATATCCGGGTAGATTCTCAGAGAGGTATTTCAGCGTATCGGCAAAGTAGGTGAAGATTAAGACCTTTCTGTCCTCATTCTTATTGAGATGTTTCGCCAATTCCTGAATCTTGTCATCTTTCTTTATCAGCAAATCAATCTGCTCTTTTAGAATGCTGATAATGGAAAGATCCTTCTCAATATCGGCTTTCAGTTGCGCCACATTGAAAACGCCTTCATCTGCTGCGATAGTCACAAACTCCTGTTCGCCTTCTTCAAATGATTCAATGTCAAAATCCAGTTCATCCGCATCCGCATTCTGTTCGTTGTAGGCATCTATCGCCTTGTTGAGCGCCGAAAGATTTTTCACCGAGATGATTTTGTTGAATTTCTCCAACTTGGTTTGAAAGTCTTTAAGTTTGTCCTCATAGCTTCTAATCGATTTATTGATTGAAAAAAGCGATGATTCCAGCCGCTTTAAAAATACCGTTCTGAAAATGCCGTAAATACCGATCTGCCTGCTCAGATCACGGTTTTCATCCGCGTTCAATTCCAATTCACCCCGTTTCCTGCCATAGTAGGCGTGACGGTAAATATTGTAGCGGTAGCACGGAAACCCCAGACTCAACAATGCAGTGTAAACAATCTCTAAAGATGAATGGATGGGCTGCTCTCTTTCTGAGTAATGCTCAAACAGATCAAACGGATGAGCCAGATATTCAAGCTCTGCCAGACTGCTTATTTCATAATTAAAAGCCTGAGTAAGCGCCGCATCCCGCTCTGCCATTTTAAACAGTTGCGTCTTGAATTGATTCGGTACTTCATACTCTAAGTTGTCAGGATACGATTTTGGAAACTTTTGAAGCTTGCCGTTTATCTCAAGACCATCCGGGTATTCCTTTTCAATCCCCTGCCTTGTTCGCCTTACGATAAAGCGGTTCAGCAATGGTGTAAGCTGCTCTTTAATTCGATGGTAATTGATAAAACCGCTCTCCCTAATCTGCTTGCGCATATCGGTTTGAAGTAATTCCAGACGCTCCTTCAGGGTGAAATACTTCTGCCTGCTGCGGTCATAGAATCTTCCCAGTTTGAAAATATCGCCGCCGGACCCCAGCATAATCTGATTGGTCAGGTCAGACAACTGATTATTGATGGGTGTTGCCGTGAGCATCAATGTCTTTGCGTTTTCATTTTCCTGTCTCCATTTGATAAAGACATCAAAACGTTGACCTCCGGCTGATCTCAGGTTGTGACTTTCGTCAAATACAAACAGACCAACAGGAATAGATTTTAAATTGTCCCTTATGTCTTCAATCCTTGCTGTGTCCTGCAAGCTGTAAATTTCAGGGATATGTATCATTCTGAAATCGTCAAATGCCTTCCGCCATTGCTGAATCAGTCCGGCAGGGGCAATCACAACCACTCTTTGATTCAGGTTATGTTTGTAATACTCAATTACCTTAATGGCAGTATAGGTTTTACCGAGGCCAACCGAGTCGGAAAGCATTGCAACGCCTTGGCGTTCCAATTTCTTGATTAAACTGTTGGCATTTTGAATCTGGAATTTCAATAGTTGAGGTTTTCCCAAAACCGGGTCGTCAATGACTATTTTGTTTTCCTTCTCGTCCAGCAGGTCTTGTCCGTAAATCCGGTACAAGGCATGGATATACATTTCATAAGCACTGAAGCAGATATTGCCATGCTTGCTGAGTTCCAGAATTTCTTCCTTGAAAACTCCCGACCAGTCTTCGCTTTCATTCCATAAATCTTCAAACCAACTGCGGTGGGATGGATGCTGTGATAGATTTTTGCGGATAAAATTTACAGTGGCGTTATTGTCCTCAAACTGATTCAGTTCAAGGTTCCCGAAGAGACCTTGTTTAGTGAAGTTGGAACTGCCGATGATGCCAACTGCATTTTCTTCATCCGTCCCAAAGATGTAACACTTCGCATGAAGAAAGTTTTTCCGATAAACTTTGATTTGTAGTTTACCGCTGTTTTCTTCATTCAAGTATTTACCTAAAAGGTCAGCGACTTTTTGAAATTCCTCTTTCAGTTGTAGGTCTTCCAAATCTTTTTTTAAATACTTCTCTGGGAAATCAGGGTCTTGCTTTGCAGGATTTTTTACCTGGTAGGCTCTTACAGAAGGTTCTTCGCCTAAGAGTAGTCTAAATGTTGTATTTTCTCTTTCTAAAAATGTTTTCAGTTCATCGCAAATCTCAACCATACCCGGCAAATCCCAGTAGCCGGTCGCAATAGCAATATGAGAATATGAGTTGTCTTTTATCAACTCCCTTAGCACTTCGCCAAGTTGATATTCGCTTGAAGAGTTATCTATAAGTTTTAATCCGCTTTTCATTTTTTAATTTCCGTTTTACGATGTTCAAAGCATCAGAAAAATATTTTTAGATTAAAGTAGATTAAAGGATTTATTTCCCTCACCCTCGCAACACCACCCCTTTATCCTTCACCAGCCCTGCGGACCCATCGGCCAATCTATATTTATAGTTTAACCCCATACCCAATATAGTTCACATCTGTTGAGTTGGATATTTTGAACTGTCTATCGAGTATATCGAACGACATCCCCTTTATCTCTTTCACATCTATACCGTTCGGCCTGAGAAGATTGACCAGGCTGCTCGGTTTTATGAACTTGTTGTAATCGTGGGTTCCCCTGGCAACAAAGTTCAGGACCTTCTCAGCCATGAAGACAGCCAGAAACCTGGCCTTAAGGGTCTTGTTTATCGTCTCAAACAGATAATGCCCGCCATTCTTAACAAGTCTCGCAGACTCTTCAACCGTCTTTGCAAGGTCGTCCACATGCTCCAGCATCTCGGCACAAACAACTATGTCGAAGGTCTCGCCTTTATCCACAAGTTCCTTTATGGCGCAGTTCCTGTAATCTATTGATAGTCCTGACTTTTCAGCATGTTCCCTTGCGGCATGTATGGCAGTGGGGGAGAGGTCAACCCCTGTGACCTTGGCGCCTGCCTTGGCAAATTCCTCTGACAGGAGCCCTCCGCCGCAACCTATGTCAAGGACGGTCTTACCATTGATATCTCCAAGGATTCCCTTGAAATAATCAAACCTGAGCCTGTTTATCATATGCAGGGCGAACATCCCCCCTTCCGGGTTCCACCAGTCCCTGCCGTATTTGTTGAACTTTTCAGTCTCCGACATTTAAACCTCGTCAAATTATCAATGATTGGTTAATTTATCAGAAGGCAGGAGGGTTTACAAGTAGTTTCAGGCTGTAGTTTAGACCGTAGTTTAGGCTGTAGTTTAGATAGGCTGAGTGTTTGAATCTTATTCTTGGCAATTCATATTTCCAATTTTTTCAAGAAGCTTGAGGTCGCTGATTTGTCTTTAGCCGATTGATACTAAAGACTCTTTATCCGTCATATAATTCCCTTATTTGGAACCAGTGCGGCCCTCTTTGTTTTACCATTTTCACCTAACGCCAAGGATGAGCCGTAACATCGGCTCCATCCGTTTGTTATGTGAGATTCTAATTAAAAGGAGGTGATGTAAATGACTACTTTTATTAACCCTTGCATGAATGAACCTGCTGATATATTTGTGCATAGAAAAACAACTGTCAATCCTTGTTCAACAATTGAGCAATGCGAATCTATATTGTCAGACCATGTAGAAGGGCCGATCATCGTTTGCTCAATAGGCGTAGGGTATGGCTATTTTTCTAAATTGTCAGAGAATCGCAGCGATGTTATTGCTTGTTCTCAATGTCGTTTATTGCCTGAAGACAGTAAGCTGCAATCAAACCTAATCCCGAATTGGATATTCCGAATTTGCGGGAACTATATGCGTTTGAAAGCCCCTGCCACGCCTCAAGAAGAAAAGTTCTATCGTCTTGATGTAGAAGTGATTTGAATTCAGGGACATTGCCACTAAGCAAATCAAATATAGTCCCGTTTTCGATAGCATTTTCTGTATCAGATAGGGAGATTGTTTTACCAGCATCAATAGCCGCATTAAGCTGAAACAATAGATGTACCAAGGTATTAATTTTCATGGTTAGATTCTCCTTTGGATGTATTTAATGCAGTATATATTAATTAGTAAAATATAACCAGTTATTATATAGATCCCCACTATCCTGCCAAATGGGATGTCAGTTAAAAAGTTATTCATTTCACAGATAATTGAGTAATATCACAGGCATTAATAGGTTGTCAAAGTATATTATCTGGACTTATCTACCTTTTTTTCACCTGAAAATACCCCTTTTACCCCATCCCCACCCTAACCCTCCCCTTGAAGTGGAGGGAACAAAAAATTCTCCTCTCCTTCAGGGAGAGGATTAAGTGGAGGGTGGGGTTGATTTTCATCCTGCGTTGTGATCCGACGGCTCATGGATGTTTCATTACTCTTTATAAGACTGCAAGGGCCACAAAGCAAATTTATAAATCCTTCAGGATCAAGTCCCATGCAGTCAGAAACAATACCTCTGTATTTTTCACCTTTATCGATGCCTTCAGGTTTTTATTGATGATTATGCACCTTGCCGGTGCATATTTTTCGATATACCCTTCAAATGACCGAGGGACGGCAGGTTTTGAAAGGTCTTTGTATTTCACTTCGACAGGAACGGTATCCCTTCCATAGTCTATGACAAAATCTATCTCTCCCCCTGACTTTGTGCGCCAATAATGTATCTCCGCATTTGTCCCTCTCAGCTTTTCCCTTAGGATGGAAAATACTAAACTCTGGAATGCAAATCCCATATCGCTCTCCCGCGCCAGCCCCCCGAAAAGTCCGATGGAATAGTTCCTTAACCCTATGTCTGAAAAATAGACGATGGGGGATTTGCTTATCTCGCTGCGGATGTTCCTGAAATAAGGGGCAACCCGTTCAAGGATATAGGTATTTTCCGCATACCATAAATAGTTTTTAAGGGTAGGGAGCGATATGCCGAGCGTATTGGAAAGCTCGGAATAGTTCAGCAGTTGGCCGGTCTGGTCGGCCAGCACCTTGATCAAAGACCGGAAGGCCTCGATCTTTTCTACCTTCAAGAGACAGGTAATGTCCTTTTCTATATAGCTGTGATAAATCTCATCGATCAGCCTTATTTTTTCCCTTAATTCCGTCTCTATAACGACCCGTGGATATCCGCCAAAGTTAAGGTATTCAATCAAAAGATGATCGAGCATACCCCTTTCAAGAGTAAAGTATTCAGAGAGATTGTCTTCATAACGGTAATCGGTTTTGAAATTAATAAACTCCTTCAAGGATATTGTGTGTATGTCATAGACCCTTTTACGCCCGGCCATAGACTCTTTTACCTTCGCCTTTAGATCCACACTGCCGGAACCGGACACTATGAATTTGTAGGGAAGCCCCATGTCATACAGCCCTTTCAGAAAAAGTCCCGCGTCCTCCTTCCTCTGGACTTCGTCAATAAAAACGAAACCCTTCTTCTTCCCTATTTCAAGCTCTACCTTCCTCAAAAAAGCCTGCTGAGAATCAAAAAACACCCTGTCATGCTCGAAATCAAGGCTTAGGAATAAAGTCTTTTCGCCCTTTTTTTGAAGGTCGCCCTGAAGCTGTTTCATCAGCGTCGTTTTTCCAGCCTGCCTTGGGCCTATCAGGAACGCGAACTCTTTTTTTCCAAGATCGCGCCATAATTCGTCATAGATATCCCTTTTGATAACTTTCTCAACCATACTTTTATTTTAGCAGGAGAAATATATAAGTCAACATTAACTTTAGTTTGCCATGGAATTGCCTTGTTTACCCCATCCCCACCCTAGCCCTCTACCCACGGGGCATAAACCCTTGAAGTGGAGGGAACAAAAAAGTCTCCTCTCCCTCAGGGAGAGGATTAAGGCCTCGAAGAGGTTCTCGCACCCGGAGGGTGTGAGGGTGGGGTTAAGATATTTCAAAACAGCCCTTATTTACCAGGTTTTTACCAGGTTTTCTATTGACCTTCATACCAAAATCGGCTATCTATAATAGGATAAATTTATAATAGAAAGGCAGAGTTATGGAAGAGACAAACGATCTGATAAAAGAGAGAAGGAAGAAGGTTGCGGAGATGGTTGAAAAGGGCATAAACCCTTATCCCAACGACTTCAAGCCTGCCCATACTACGGCAGATATAGCGGGAAGGTTCAACTCCGCAACCGCGGAGGAGCTTCAGGGCGTTAACGAGAGCTTTTCCCTCGCAGGAAGGATCATGTTTATCAGGAACTTCGGGAAGGCTGCATTCATCCAGATACAAGACAGGAACGGCAGGATTCAGGCATTTGTCCAGAAGAACGTCATAGGCGAAGAGGCCTTTGAACAGTTTAAGAAGTTTGATATAGGAGACATTGTCGGATTTGAAGGGAAGCCGTTCAGGACAAAGACAGGGGAGCTGACTGTTAATGCTGATTTTATAAGGCTTTTGACCAAATCATTAAGGCCCCTCCCTGAGAAATGGCACGGCCTTACGGATGTTGAAACAAGGTACAGGCAGCGTTATGTTGACCTTATGATAAACCCCGACGTGAAGGAGGTCTTCAAGAAGAGGGGAAGGATCATCCAGCTTATAAGGGAATACCTGACCAAGATGGATTTCATGGAGGTTGAGACCCCCATGATGCAGCCTATCCCCGGCGGCGCCACTGCCAAGCCTTTTACTACCCATCACAACGCCCTCAAGATGGACCTCTTTCTCAGGATAGCCCCTGAATTATATCTCAAGAGGCTCGTGGTCGGCGGTATAGACAGGGTGTTCGAGATCAACAGGAACTTCAGGAACGAGGGTGTCTCAGTTCAGCACAACCCTGAATTTACCATGCTTGAGTTTTACATGGCATATGCGACTTATGACGACATGATGAACATCACTGAGGAGATGTTCGCATCCATCGCAAAAGAGATATGCGGGACCACCGTCATCGAATACCAGGGGCAGAAGATAGACCTGACCCCGCCCTGGGAAAGGCTCTCTGTAAAGCAGGCCATTGTCAAATACGGCAATGTAGACCCGGCTGTCCTTGAAAACAGGGATAGCGCCCTGGCCCATGCAAAGAAGCTGGGTATCGAGGTGAAGGGGGATGAGTCTCTGGGGAAGTTACTTACCGAGCTGTTTGACGCCCTGGCTGAGAAGAAACTTATCCAGCCTACATTTATAACGGAGTACCCGACCGAGATATCGCCCCTCTCAAGAAAGAACGACATGAACCCGGAAATAGTGGACCGCTTTGAACTGATGATCGCAGGGAGGGAGATGGCCAACGCATTCTCCGAGTTGAATGACCCTGTTGATCAGAAGGAACGATTCATGAAACAGGTTGAGGCCAAGGATGCGGGGGATGAAGAGGCCCACTTCATGGACGAGGACTACATAAGAGCTCTTGAATACGGCCTGCCGCCAACAGCAGGCGAAGGGATAGGGATAGACCGTCTCATTATGCTTCTGACAGATTCAGCCTCGATCAGGGACGTCATTCTCTTCCCCCATATGAGGCCGGAGAAGTAAGGTAATGAAAGATCAGTGGTCAGCGGTCGGCCAAAAGGAGTTAAAATAGTTTGAACCTACCATACGAACTGTTCATCGGCCTCAGATACCTCAAGGCCAAGAGGAAACAGACCTTTATATCTATCATAACCTTCATATCCATGGCCGGTGTGGTAGTCGGGGTCATGGCTCTGGTCATCGTCCTCTCGGTTATGGCAGGGTTCCAGGAAGACCTGAGGTCCAAGATACTGGGGACCACCTCCCATATAATAGTAATGAAGTTCGGGAAAGGGATGGAGGATTCGGCTGAGGTTGTCAAGAAAGTCAAGGCGATACCCCACATCCTTGCTGCCTCGCCGTTCATATACAACCAGGTCATGCTGACATCGGAGTCAGGAGTGAGCGGCGCCGTTGTGAGAGGGATAGAACCTGAGACAGCCTCGCAAGTGACAGATATAGCCAAGAGCATCAGGGAAGGCTCCCTAAGCTCCGTCACTCAAAAGAAAAAAGACAAAGAGGGGATTGAGGTCGCAGGGGCAGTGATCGGAAAAGAACTGGCAAAGAACCTTGGGGTCTTCCTGGGGGACTATATTAATATCGTATCTCCCTTGGGGACAATGACCCCTATGGGAATCGTCCCGAAGGTGAAGAGGTTCCAGGTTGAGGGTGTATTCGATTCCGGGATGTATGAATATGACTCATCCCTGATTTACGTCTCACTAAAGGAGGCCCAGTCCTTCTTTGATATGGGAGATACGGTCACAGGGGTCGAGGTAAGGACAGATGATATCTACAAGGCCAGGGAGCTTGGAAAGGATATCCAGAGTTCCCTGGGATACCCGTTTTGGACCAGGGACTGGATGGAGATGAACAAGAACCTCTTTGCAGCCCTGAAGCTGGAAAAGATAGCCATGTTCGTGATCCTCGCACTCATTGTCCTGGTTGCAGCCTTTAACATCGTCAGCACCCTCATAATGGTCGTTATGGAGAAGCACAAGGATATAGCAATACTTAAGGCCATGGGGGCCACATCCAGGAGCATAATGAAGATATTTATCATAGAGGGAACTGTCATAGGGACGATAGGGACAGTCCTGGGGCTTCTTGGCGGCTACACCTCATGCCTTCTCCTTGCAAAGTACAAATTTATAGAATTGCCCGGCGATGTCTATTACATCTCAACACTACCGGTCAAGATGGAGCCGATGACATTATTGCTTGTAGCCGCGGCAGCCATGGTGATATGTTTCATTGCGACCATATATCCCGCGTACCAGGCGGCAAGGCTTGATCCGGTGGAGGCGCTGAGGTATGAATGATAAGGTAGAGGTAAAAGAAAGGTAGAGGTAGAGGTAAAGGTAAAGAAAGGAAAGGTAAAGATTTTTCTCTACCTCTACCTTTACCTGTTTTTCCAGGAGGTAAACATGGCTGAAGACAAGGCGGCGTTAGTAGAAAGAATCCAGAAATATCTGGCCAAAGGAGACTGGGTGAGCGCCTTGGCAGAACTCCAGAAGCTTAATGTCCTTCTAAAGGGGCAAGACCTAAGGGTGAAGATGAAGATAGCCGAGGTCCTGGCCAGGACAGGGAAGAAAGAGGATGCCATTGCTGAATATATGGAGGTGGCGGACGAGTACGCAGAAAAGGGGTTTATGGCCCAGGCAATAGCCGTAAACAAGTTGATAGTGAAGCTCGACCCCTCGATGGAGGATATCCATAATAAGCTTGCCAAACTTCAGGGCGAGAGAGGCTTTATTCCCGAAGTCACTGCGGTGCCTAAAGGGCAGGTAGAGGCGCCCAAGGAAGAGGTCAAAGAGACTGTAAAAAAAGGGGAGGTGCCAAAGGCCCCTCTATTTTCAGACCTTACAGCGGATGAACTCGCATACCTCTCCCAAAAAGTAAATGTCCTTCAACCTCCTGCAGGCTCTGTAATATTCAGTGAAGGAGATTCCGGAGAATCAATCTTCATAATAACCCACGGGGAAGTAAAGATCCTAAGCAAAGATTCAAAAGGGAAAGAGGTAGAGGTGGCAAGGCTGAAAGAAGGGGATTTCTTCGGCGAGTTCGCGTACTTCTCTAATTCCAAAAGGCAGGCGTCCGCAGTGGCGGCAGTCGACACCGAAATTCTGGAACTGACAAAGGGGATCCTCTCCGATGTGGCAGAGAAACACCCCAGAATAAACGAGGTTCTGCTGAGGTTCTATAAAGACAGGGTAGCGGACAAGCTGATGGCTACATCTCAATTGTTCAGGGACTTCAGCGCCAAAGACCGCTCCGAGATATTACATAAGCTTTCCTTCCAGACCTTTGAACCAGGGACCCTGATTATCCAGGAGGAATGTCCCGGCGACTATCTTTACCTGATAAAGAGCGGCAAGGCGGATGTAATGACCTGGAGAGGAGATCAGGAGATGCTCTTGGCCACCATAGGAGAGGGGGAGTTCTTCGGAGAGATATCCCTTGTAACCGGGGCGCCCAGAACTGCATCTGTGAGGGCCAGGAGTGCCGTGGAGGCCATGCGGCTTTCAAAGACTGACCTGGATGAGATTGCATCCAAGCACCCCAAGATAAAAAAGGTTATTGACGAAATAATAAAGAAAAGGGTCGAAGATACGATAAAGACCGTTCTTGAGATGAAGAAGCTCTGGGAGAATGGGCTGGTTTAAATGTAGGGGCGGCCCTCTGTGGCCGCCCTGCCCCTACAAAAAAGGAGAAGCAAGATCGAACCCCTCATAGAAGCAAGAGAAGTTAACAAATCATACGGGTCGCAGGGAAAGAGGGTAGATGTACTTAAAGGCCTAAATCTTTCTATAAATCGGGGGGAGAAACTGGCGATAGTAGGCGCATCTGGAGCCGGGAAGAGCACCCTCCTCCATATACTTGGAACCCTTGACAGGCCCGTATCAGGAGAGGTTTTGTACGGAGGGATGAACCCCTTTACCTTAAACGATGCCGCCCTTGCAGGCTTCAGAAACAAAAGGATAGGTTTTGTATTCCAGTTTCATCACCTCCTCCCCGAATTCAGCGCTGTCGAGAATGTAATGATGCCTGCCGTCATAGCCGGCATCTCTCCGGCAGATGCAACCAGAGAGGCCATAGAGATATTAAAAGAGGTTGGCCTTGAAAACAGGCTTACCCATAAGCCGGGCGAACTCTCGGGAGGCGAGCAACAGCGGGTGGCAGTAGCCAGGGCCCTTGTCCTGAAACCGGACGCACTCCTGGCAGATGAACCGACAGGCAACCTGGATGCCGTGACAGGCGAGTCCGTTCATAACCTATTGATGGAGATCAATGCGAATAAAGGAGTTACCATGATAATAGTAACTCATAATGAGAAATTGGCTGGTAGAATGGAAAGGGTGGTTGCCTTAATAGATGGTAAGGCTGTAGAACGTAAATGACCTCGTTTATATTTATATTTACAACCCCGCCTGCAACTGATATTATTTCGCTTTTATCGACTTTTCGGGGGTTCTCTGTTTAATGTCTAAGGCCTTTTCCTCTCTCATAATATTCGCCCTCTTTTTTATCTTTATACCTTCGGCCATGGCTGAAGATACCGTTGTCAAGGTGTCCATCAAAGGGAACAGGGCCATAGATACCGATGCCATAAAGGCAGTTATAAAGACCGGTGACGGAAAGCCCCTGAAGCCAGAAGAGATAAGGGATTCTATAAAAGCCATTTTCGAAATGGGTTATTTCACCGATGTCCAGGCCGAGGTCAGCGGCATGGAAGGGGGAAAGGAGCTTGTATTTACCGTATTTGAAAGACCTCAGGTAAGGGAGGTTGAATTTACAGGTAACAAGGAGATTGACAAAGACAAGCTCAAGGACCTCTTGACCTTCAAGACTTATACCATCCTGGATGCCAATAAGATAAAGGAAAGCATTGCTAAGATTAAAGCAGAGTATGAAGACAACGGTTACTATGTGGCTGATATCCAATACAGGCTTGAAGACATAGGAGAAAACCAGGTAAAACTCATCTTCGAGATAAATGAAAACGAGAAGGTCATGGTAAAGAAGATAACCTTCCTCGGGAACAAAACATATGACGGCGAGACATTAAATAAACTTATGCAGACAAAAGAAGGGAGCTGGTCTTCATGGGTTACCTCCAGGGGCACCTTCAAGGAAGATATGCTGAAGGGAGACATGGAGATACTCTCTTCCCATTACCTGAATAACGGATATATACAGGTTAAGATCGATGAGCCTCAGGTATCCCTTACTGCGGACAAGAAGTGGATTTACATAACCGTGCGAATAGATGAGGGGAAGAAGTTCCGGGTAGGGAAGATAGAGTTTAGGGGGGACATCCTTGACTCAGTTGAAGACCTCTCCAAGAATGTAAAAATCAAGGAAGGGGAGATATTCAGCAGGGACAGGCTCAGGCAGGATATAGTCAACCTTACTGACCTGTATGGAGACAAGGGATACGCCTTTGCCAACATAGTGCCTCTGACGCCCCTCGACCAGGATAAGCAGATAGTAGACATTACCTTCGACATCAGGAAGGGGGAGCTGGTATACTTTGAGAAGATAAACATCATAGGTAACGTTAAGACAAGGGACAAGGTCATAAGAAGGGAGCTTAAGGTCGCAGAGAGCGAGCTGTACAACGGGACAAACCTTAAAAAGAGCCGACAAAAGCTCAACAACCTGGGTTTCTTTGAAGAGGTCAACATCTCTACCGATAGAGGGAGCTCCCCCGAGAGGCTCAACTTAACAATAGACATAAAGGAGAGGCCCACCGGGACCCTGAGTCTGGGCGCTGGATACAGCTCGATAGACAGCTTCGTCGTGACGGGATCGGTCTCCCAGGGGAACCTGTTCGGAAGAGGCCAGAAATTACAGCTATCGGCTGAATACGGCGGAAAAAGGCAGACCTATAATCTGGGGTTCACAGAACCAAGGCTTTTTGATACCGAAATCTCAGCAGGCTTCGATGTATACAACATGGAAAAGGAGTACTCGGACTTCACCAAGAAGAGCAATGGGGGAGATGTTAGATTTGGCTTCCCGTTAAGATTTGAGGACACGAGGTCATACCTCACTTACCGTTATGAGGAGTCCGATATATTTGACATATCAGAAGATGCAGGGACATACATAACAGATCAGGCAGGAAAGAATGTGACAAGCAGCATAACAGCCAGCGTTGTCAGAGACACGAGGGATAACTATATAGCTCCCACAAAGGGTTCAAATAATACAGCTTCAGCGGAGGTTGCTGGAAACCTCCTCGGCGGGACACGCTCCTTTGTTAAATATATAGGAAGCTCGTCCTGGTTCTTTCCAGTATTTTGGAACACCTCTGTGATGTTCCATGGCACGATCGGGTATGCGGAGGGGACTGAAGGAAAGGATCTCCCCATAGATGAAAGGTTCTTTGTGGGCGGAATAAATACGGTGAGGGGGTTTGAATCGAGATCCCTTGGGCCGATGGACAGCAGTGGAAGCATCATAGGTGGTGACTCGGAACTCGTATTTAATGTTGAATACCTCTTCCCCCTCGTTAAAGAGGCGGGATTGAGAGGGGTAATATTTTTTGATGCAGGAAATGCTTATAATATAAACAAGGTTGAAGATTCCGAATCTGATGACTTTGGAGAACTCAGGACAGGCGCTGGTTACGGTGTTAGATGGTACTCTCCCATCGGCCCCTTAAGGCTTGAATGGGGATACAATCTAAACCCCAAGAAAGATGAAAAGAGGAGCCGCTGGGAGTTCAGCATAGGGACGTTCTTTTAAGAGCCGTGAGACGTAGGGGCGGACCTTGTGTTCGCCCGAAAAATATCAGTTTATAGTTTACGAATATTTTAAAATAAGGAGATTTTATGAAAAAGATTCTGTTGTTAATCAGTATGGTTCTTTGCGCGAGTGTCGCATTTGGCGCTGAGAAGGCTGTGAAGATCGGGTACATCGACCTCCAGAAGGCATTAAATGAATCCGATGCTGGAAAAGAGGCAAAGGGTACCTTTAACAAAAGGGTTGAGGAACTCCAAAAGGTCTTGAATGATAAACAAAACGAGCTCAAGAAGCTGCAGGACGACTTGGAAAAACAGAAGGGACTTCTGACAACGGAAGCCAGAGGGGAGAAGGAGAAGGTATACCAGCAGAAGCTCAAGGATGTCCAGAGATTCGCCAAGGACTCCCAGGAGGAACTCCAGCAGAAGGATGCTGAACTCACAAAAAAGATATTAAAGGACCTGAGAGATACCATAAAAAAAATGGGAAGTGAGGAAGGTTACACCATCATCCTGGAAAGGGGCGATGCCTTCGTCCTCTATGCAGCAGAAGGTGTTGAGATAACAGACAAGGTCATAAAGGCATATAACAAGATAAGGAAATAAAGAAACAAGAGCAATGAGCAGTTCTAAGCTACGTTCCCGGCGCTCATTGCTCTTATTTTCCGTTTTTAAAACCGTTTGTATCCCTCCTAACATCCTCCTTCCAATCTAATGGAAGCTCCATAAGTACGGACAGGTTTTCCTCAATTGCATTTTTTATTTTCTATGATATACTCTTCAACATGGGTATAATCCTCTTTTGTTCTTTTGAAGGTTCCCTTAATCAATTGAGGATACCCTACTTCAAATTTACAGAATTGATGTTACACCATCGAGATTCTATTGCATGTCCTGTTCATAAAGAATTGAGTCAAGACAGGAAAGCGGCATTTAAGACTTACGTCAATGAAAAAAGGAAGGCGATAGGTTTATGAGAATGGTGAAACATCCATATCTTCAAAGGATTATAAGCATCGGGCGGCGCAATATGGGGGTTGTCCCTGTATTAATCCTTCTTTCACTGGCGCAAAACGGCGCAGCATTGGCCGCGACTGCGCCGCCACTGGGTGCGGTGCAGGAATTCGGGGTCTTGGGCGCCTCGACGGTGACAAATACCGGTACGACCACCATCAACGGAGATCTCGGTCTCTACTCAGGTACTTCGATCACCGGCTTTTTCGGAACGACGGCCAATGAGGGTCCGGGGGTGGTTACAGGAGTGGTACACCAAACTGATACGGTCGCACAAAACGCGCAGGCTGATGCCACCACTGCGGTCAGTGCTATTACATCCCAAGGGTGCACTACTGAGTTGACTGGCACAGACCTGGGTACAGTAACGCTCATACCAGGCGTCTATTGTTTTACGTCGACGGCTCAGTTGACGGGAACACTGAATCTCAGCGGTCCCGGGGTCTACATCTTCCAGATAGGGAGCACGCTGACGACCGCAGCCTCCTCGGATGTTGCCTTGAATGGCGCTGATAGTGGCAACGTGTTTTGGCAGGTCGGCACCACCGCGACTCTCGGTGCAAGCAGTACGTTCAGAGGAACAATTTTCGCGGGCACGATCGGCCTGGGGGCCGGCGCAAACCTGGTCGGTAGGGCCGTGGCGCAAACTGGTGCAGTGACGCTGAGTACCAACACCGTCACAGTGCCCCTGCTGCTGCCTACGCTCGGCACTGTTAAATCCGTGCAGACATATTCCGACCCTATAAACGGCGTATCCAGCCCAAAGGCAATACCTGGTTCATTCATGCTCTACACAATTCTGGTAACAAACACGGGACCAGGGACGGTTGACAATAATACGACTGTGATTACCGACCCGATACCTGCCAATACCGAGCTTTTTGTCGGAGACATAAACGGAGCCGGTTCAGGGCCTGTGCTCTTTACCGATGGCGCAACTGCAAGCGGACTCAGCTACAGTTTCACAAACCTCGCCAGCGCGGCGGACAATCTTTCCTTTTCAAACAACGGCGCAACATCATACGTATATTCCCCTACTGCCGATGCAAATCAATGCGACGCATCGGTTACGCATTTAAAGATTTCTTTAGGCGGCATATTCAGCGCCTCGGACGGGACAAATCACCCGTCATTTAGTATAAAGTTCAGGGTAAGGGTGAAGTGATGAATCAACCACTGGCTTGTCATTCCCGCATGATTTTAGCGGGAATCCAGGTTTAAAGCTGGATGCCCGATAGAA
>JAUSKU010000065.1 GCA_030646755.1 Deltaproteobacteria bacterium | reverse complement strand
GGCGCCTTTATGTAAACATAGAGAGGTAACCAGCGAGAGAAACAATCACCGTATAGAAGAAAATCCTAATCTATCTTTTTAAAAACTCGGTAGGGAGTTAAGGGAGAGGACTGTATATAGGCAATGTCTATTTTTGGGTCCAAAGAGATTCTTGACAAATAAGTGTCACGGGAACTATAATATAGAAGCTTTCAGCTGTCAGCTTCGAGCTTGCTGACAGCTGAGTGACTACTTTAATTGGAGGGCAGGATTGCTTATTAGGGCTATTGCAGCCTTTCTCATATCGTTCTTCCTTGCTTCACCCATTTCTTATGCCTCCCAGGCAGACAAGGCCTATCAGTCTGCTAAGCAGGGTTGTTCAAAACTCCAAAAATCTCAGAAACTCAGGAAGTCCAGCCATAACTGGCAGAAGGCGATAGAAAACTTCGAGGCCTTCATTGACAAGTATCCCAAGGACAGCAGGGTGGCAGGGGCCATGCTGACCGTGGGGGAACTCTATGAAAGGCTTTATGAGTGTTCGAATAATAATGAAGATATAAATGCGGCCATTGAATCTTACCGGACACTGGTAAAAAAGTTTCCGAAAAGTCCCCTGGCAGACGATGCGGTCTTCAGGACAGGGGAGATATATCTAAAACACAAGAAAAACCGGGAGGCTGCCTATATAGAGTTCGACAAGGTACTGAGAAAGTACCCCAAGGGGAACATGGCAGCAAAGGCTGCCGGCAGGGTGAAGGTGCTTTCAGCGAAGGCAAAGGCAGAGGAACCCAGGAAGCAGCAGACAACTGAGGCTTCTGATACCGGTAAGGACTATATACATGTGAATAACATTAAATACTGGTCAACCCCGGATTACAGCAGGGTAGTCGTATATGCGGACAGCAAGGTGTCTTTCAAGGAGACCTTTTTAAAGGAAAAGGACGGGGACCAGCCACCAAGGCTTTTTCTTGATTTATCCGGCTCTAAGTTAAATAGAGAGTTGATGCAGCCCATATCCATTAACGACGGGCTTCTGAAGGCCGCCAGGGCAGGCCAGTTTGACCTGAACACGGTGAGGGTAGTCCTTGACATAGAGAGCATAGACAGTTACAAGATATTTGCCCTTGAAGACCCTTACAGGATTGTCATCGACGTCTCTGGGGAAAAGAGGGAAGGTGAGTCGGACCAGATAGGACAGATAATCTCAAAGAGCGATAAGGCATTTAAACCAGCTACAGCCCTTGTTCCGGTTGCAAAAAAGCCGGAGCCCAACTCCTCCCTGGCCCAGCAGCTCGGTCTCGGCATAAAAAGGATTGTGGTTGACCCAGGTCACGGCGGGCATGACCCCGGAGCCATCGGGTACGGAGGAATGAAGGAGAAGGACGTGGTCCTTGATGTTGGGAGGAGGCTTCGCAAGATACTCACGGAGGAGCTTGGTGTTGAGGTCATAATGACGAGGGACACTGATATCTTCATACCTCTTGAGGAGAGGACTGCCATAGCCAATACGTCGGGGGCCGACCTGTTTGTATCCCTCCATTGCAATGCCAGCAGGAACAAGAAGGCAGGTGGGATAGAGACCTATTCCCTTAACTTTGCAACCGACGAGGAATCCATGAGGCTTGCGGCTAAGGAAAATGCTACTTCCATGAAGAACATAAGCGACCTTCAGGTTATACTCAACGATCTCATGCTGAATTCAAAGGTAAACGAGTCTTCCAGGCTCGCCCGTTATGTCCAGGACTCTCTTCTGGATATCCTTTTCGACAACGGAGACAGGCCCAAAGACAGAGGGGTCAAGCAGGCTCCCTTCTATGTGTTGGTCGGGGCCCAGATGCCGAGCATACTCGTTGAGATGTCTTTCATTACAAACAAGGAAGAGGCCCGGAAGCTTTCTGACGAGAAGTTCCAGAGGACTGTGGCCGAATCGATAGCGGACGGCGTCAGGAAATATTCCGAGGTTATAAAAGTGGCGAGTTATCAATAAGGAGGTTTTTTGGATAGTGTAGACGGTTTGGTTTTTGACTCTCTCAGGGAGTTTGTTCACAGGATTGTAAACTTTATCCCGAACGTCCTGGTGATGTTCTTCGTTGTCCTGATAGGTGTTATCATTTCAACTGCTATCAGGTTTATCCTCCTCTGGTTGCTGGGTTTATTTAAATTTGACGACATGGCTGAGAGGGCGGGGATACCCCAGGTATTGGCCAGAGGAGGGATAACAAATACGCCTTCCAGGATAGCGGCATCAATAGCATATTGGGGCCTGTTATTGCTTTTCCTTATGATGGGATTTGTTGCCCTCGACATAGTCCCGATAAACAACCTGATATCTGACTTATTCTCCTATCTCCCCAGCATATTGGCCGCTGCCGTAATACTGATCATAGGTTTTATGATAGGAAACTTTGTTGAGAGGGCGGTACTTATTGCGGCATTAAATGCCGGGATAAGCCAGGCTGATCTGATTGGGAAGGGCGTCAAGCTGTTCATAGTGGTCATGACCGCCTCCATGGCCCTGGATCAGCTTGGGATTGCCAGAGGGATAATAATAGCAGCCTTCTCCATATCCTTCGGGGGGATAGTGTTCGCCATCTCCCTTGCCTTCGGCCTTGGGGCAAAGGACCTGGCAAGGGAGTTTCTGGAAAAGAGGATGAAGAAGAAAGACAAAGAGATTATGGAAAGTCCTGAATAATCCCCTCCGGGTATAAATACCAACTCCCCTGAGCCCTTTAATACCGCGCGCCCTGAGCTTGTCGAAGGGCCGATTCCTTCAAGTCAAACCTTGAGCTGCCCATGTTTTGGGATTGTTTTGTAATATCAAACTGTGTTATCTTTCAGCTTGTAAAAGAAGGGGGGCGGGAAAATAATATGATTGCCCCTATATTTCTCCTATGTTTCTGTTAGATTGCCACGGATCAATTATGTCCAAAGAACGTATTATTCCATTTCTAATTCAAATATGTAATAATGGTCTCATCCCATTGGAGGTGAGACTATGGCACGAATTGCAAGTGGCAAAAAGTTGCTTGA
The DNA here is from genome assembly GCA_030646755.1 of Deltaproteobacteria bacterium. Classification (GTDB taxonomy): domain Bacteria; phylum Desulfobacterota; class JAENJC01; order JAENJC01; family JAENJC01; genus JAUSKU01. The sequence goes on along the minus strand of JAUSKU010000065.1, from coordinate 46 downwards.
AAAAGCAAGGGAATGTTTGGCAAAAGCCCGTACTGTTAGCGAGTTA
>JAUSKU010000064.1 GCA_030646755.1 Deltaproteobacteria bacterium | reverse complement strand
GGCGCCTTTATGTAAACATAGAGAGGTAACCAGCGAGAGAAACAATCACCGTATAGAAGAAAATCCTAATCTATCTTTTTAAAAACTCGGTAGGGAGTTAAGGGAGAGGACTGTATATAGGCAATGTCTATTTTTGGGTCCCCCATTTATTCTTGACAACCATTCGATAAATTGTATACAGTATGCACTTTAGCCGTCGTTCAAAATTAATCTGGACATCAGAATGGCGGCAACGGCATAAGGGGCAGTAAAGGCTTAACCAGAAAAGCACTGATTATTCCTTAACTGCCCCTTAATATCGTAAATAACTGCAAAAAGGAGTTATAGATGTTCAAAGGTAAGGCATGGAAGTTTGGGGACAACATAAGCACGGACCACATCGCCCCTGGGAGACTTTTTCACCTGAGGTCAAACCTTCCTGAACTGGCTAAGCATGTCCTTGAAGATGCGCGTCCTGAGTTTGCAGAATCCATGCAGAAGGGAGACTTTGTCGTTGGTGGAAAGAACTTCGGCCTTGGCTCTTCAAGGGAACATGCCCCCACCATTATAAAGATGGCAGGTGTCAGCGCAGTCCTTGCAAAGTCTTTCGCCAGGATATTCTTCAGAAACTCAATAAATGTGGGTCTCCCTGTCATTGTGTGCGATACAGACCAGATAGGCGAAGGTGACGAGATGGAAGTTGACCTGGACAGTGGTGTAGTCCATAACAGGACAAAGGGCATAGACCTTACATTCCCGCCACTTCCTGCCGTCATGACAAAGATACTTGGCGAAGGCGGCCTTGTGTCTCATATACAGAAGCATGGGGATTTTAAGCTGGAATAGCATAACTTTCACCCTCCCCTTAATCCCCTCCCGTCAAGGGAGGGGAAATATTTAGGTCCCCTCGCCCCATGTGGGAGAGGGATAGGGTGAGGGGGAATTTGGAGGTTTGATGTTTAAGGATCTGGAAATGCCTAAGACAGGCTCAACGATAGAATTCAGGGACGGCAAACTGATCGTCCCTGATGACCCTGTTATCCCGTTTATAGAAGGCGACGGGACTGGTCCTGACATCTGGAAGGCCTCGGTTTATGTGTTCGACAAGGCAGTAGAGAAGGCCTATAACGGCAAGAAAAGGATTAACTGGTTCGAGGTGTATGCGGGGGAGAAGGCCTACAACAAGTTCAACGACTGGCTCCCCCAGGATACGATAGACGCCCTGAGGCACTTCAGGGTCTCAATAAAAGGCCCTCTTACTACGCCTGTTGGAGGCGGGATAAGGTCTCTGAATGTTACCCTCAGGCAGATACTGGACCTATATTCCTGCGTAAGGCCTGTCCGCTATTTTACCAATGTTCCCTCACCGGTTAAGGAGCCTGAAAAGGTTGACATGGTAATCTTCAGGGAGAATACCGAGGATGTCTATTCGGGTATAGAATGGAAGGAAGGCTCCCCTGAGGCAAAAAAGATTATTGAGTTTATAGAGAAGGAGCTTGGCAAGAAGATAAGGCCGGATTCAGGGATAGGGATAAAACCAATCAGCAAGTTTGGCAGCAAGAGGCTTGTCAGGGCCGCCATCAATTATGCGATAGAGAAGAAGAGGAAGAGCGTCACACTTGTCCACAAAGGCAATATAATGAAGTTCACCGAGGGGGCATTCAGGGACTGGGGATATGAGCTGGCAAAGGAGGAGTTTCCTGACAAGACCATATCCTGGGATGACTGCCAGAAGGAGTTCGGGGGAAAGGTCCCTGATGGAAAGATACTCATAAAGGACGCCATTGCAGACAACATGTTCCAGCAGGCATTACTGAGGCCTGATGAATATGAAGTCCTGGCTACCCTGAACCTTAACGGGGATTACCTTTCAGACGCCCTGGCTGCACAGGTCGGAGGTCTTGGGATAGCGCCGGGCGCCAACATAGGCGACGGGTACGCCGTATTCGAGGCTACTCACGGTACTGCCCCAAAGTATGCCGGGCAGGACAAGGTAAACCCCGGCTCCGTAATCCTCTCGGGTGTCATGATGCTTGAGTATATGGGATGGACCGAGGCGGCTGAACTTATTGTAAAAGGCATGGAAAAGACCTTTACCAACAAGACCGTGACATACGACATGGAGAGGCAGATGGCAGGGGCAAAGCTCCTTAAGTGCTCGGAGTTTGGGAAGGCTATTGTAGAAAACATGTAGAACATAAAACATTATCCACAGATTGCACAGATTACACAGATAAATAAAGCATGTTAAAAAAGATTGTAGCGAATTTGTGTATCTGCCCAAATAAAATTTTGGGTTCATGAAGTTTGTCATTTTTTTAGTAATCTGTGAAATCTGTGTAATCTGTGGACAAAAAAGAGGTGTTATAGATGCGCAGGAATAAGATAACGATAATAGGTGCCGGCAACGTAGGAGCCACTGCTGCCCACTGGGCGGCTTCCAAGGAGCTTGGAGATGTGGTACTCCTTGATGTGGCCGAAGGCGTTCCCCAGGGGAAGGCCCTTGACCTCATGGAGGCAGCTCCGATCGAGGGTTTTGACTGCAATATCACAGGCACTAATTCTTATGAGGATACGGCAAACTCCGACGTTGTAATAATTACGGCAGGTCTTGCCAGAAAGCCCGGGATGAGCAGGGACGACCTTCTCCTGAAGAATGCGGATATAATCAGGGGTGTATCCGGGCAGGTCGCCAGATATTCACCTGAAGCCTACATAATCATGGTCTCCAACCCCCTCGATGCCATGTCCCATGTGGCCATGAAGGCTACAGGGTTCCCAAAGAACAGGGTGGTCGGCATGGCCGGAGTCCTCGATGCGGCCAGGTTCAGGACATTCGTGGCCATGGAGCTTAATGTCTCTGTAGAAGACGTCCATGCCCTGGTCCTTGGAGGCCACGGAGACACCATGGTCCCCCTCGCCAGGCTCTGCAACGTCTCAGGGGTTCCTATTACGAATCTCATCTCCAAGGACAGGATCGATGCGATAGTGGAAAGGACTAGGAACGCCGGGGCCGAGATAGTGAACCTCCTCAAGAGCGGGAGTGCCTATTATTCCCCTGCCGCATCCGCTGTACAGATGGCGGAGGCAATCCTTAAGGACAAGAAGAGGGTGATCCCCTGTGCCGCTTACCTTGAAGGGGAATACGGGATAAAAGGGTTGTTCGTTGGGGTCCCTGTGAAGCTCGGGGCAGGCGGAATAGAAAAGATAATAGAATTAGAGCTTACCCCCCACGAAATGGAAGAGTTAAACAAGTCCGCAAAGGCCGTAAAAGGCCTGATGGACGTCCTAAAGATGTAAGGAATGCGCCAAATTCATATAAATGAAATAATCGAAAATGTCAGAAATCTCTCCGTAGAGATAAACACCACCCTCAGCGAGGACATAGTCGATGCCCTGAAGAAGGCTCAGGAGATAGAGGAATCATCTATCGGCAAAGAGGTCCTCGGTCATCTCCTCGAAAATATAAGGATCGCAAGGGAGGAGTCTCTCCCCATATGCCAGGATACCGGCCTTGCTGTCATATTTGTCGAGATGGGACAGGATGTCCATATAGTTGGCGGAGACCTGAAAGAGGCAATAAATGAAGGCGTAAGGCAGGGATACAAGGAGGGATATCTCAGGAAATCGGTCTTGGACGACCCTATCCTGAGAAAGAACACAGGGGACAACACCCCTGCCATAATCCATGTAGATGTAGTGCCGGGCGACAGTTTGAAGATAAAGATGGCTGCGAAGGGAGGAGGCAGCGAAAACTCCTCTGCCATGAAGATGATGAAGCCCTCGGACGGGGTTGAAGGGATAAAGGGGTTTGTCCTTGATGTCGTTAATAAGGCCTGGGCAAACCCTTGTCCCCCTATAATAGTCGGCCTCGGCATCGGCGGGAACTTTGAGATGGCCCCCATCCTCGCAAAAAAGGCATTATTCCGCCATCTGGGGGATCATAATCCTGCCCCTCATCTTGCGAAACTTGAAAGTGAACTTCTTGCTGAGGTAAACAGGCTTGGGATAGGCCCTGAAGGGTTTGGAGGGACGGTCACAGCCCTTGCTGTTCATGTCGAGGCAGCCCCATGTCATATAGCATCCCTTCCTGTAGCAGTAAATATAGACTGCCATGTGTCAAGGCACAGGGAGATTGTGATTTAAGGCTTTTCTTCAAAATATGTCACCGTCCCCGTATGATCCGGGCAATAGCAGTAACCTCCAGGGATAGGCCATTCTATGCACGAGCACTGTCCTTCCAGCCGCGGGTCGTAGCTTAAATAACACCAGGACGGCTTCAGGGTTGCACCCATGCCAAGTCCCCCGACCATCCTCTGGAAAGAGACGACACTCCCTCCCTTTGCATGTTTCCACGAATAGGCATCTGCTGCAAGGAATAGAAGGGACATGATGGTTATAAGCCCGATAAACATCAGGTAGTAATCGCTTCTTCTGGACATTCCTTGACCTCAATCAGTTGCTAATGCTGATGCCCTGCGGTTTTGAAAAGCTCGGCAGCGCTCAACACCCTTCCTCCGTGCTCCTTCTGAAACTTTTCGGCATCTTCTTTCTTTGTAAACGATACCACGCTCGCACCGCCCATAACTGGCTTGACGTCGCTTCCCTTTACGTAAAAGGCCTTATTGGCATCTATTAAACTGCCTGTGTTATAGTCGACCGCTTCTATTGATTTAAGGTCTTTCTTGACATTCTCCATGAACATGGAGGCGCAGCCTTCGTTGCACGCCTTCTGCCTCTTCCCGTCCTTTGTTGTTATGACAAAATACTGCCTCTTCCCCTCATCTACCTTCATACCGCACAAGGAGCATTTTTCTTCAGCAACGGCGATACCGACAAAAAGTGTTAATGCAAAAATTGACAACAACAGCTTTTTCATCTCATCCTTCTGGAAAACATTATTTTTTAAAGTATGACCCCAGTCTAAAACCTTTTTGACACTGATTCCCACTTATCTTATTATGATTTTCACTGTGCAGATCATAATTTATCTGTGCCGCTTAGAAGCGCCTACTTTTGGCTATCTGTGTCCAATGCCCGCTCATTGCATCTTTGCAGTTTTCTTCATTACAGTACTTTCCGGTTTCTTACCACAACCAAAGAGAAGAGATAATACAGTAAGGCTACAGGGAAGCGATCTTGTTGACTGCATCAACAACAACATCCATCTCTTCGACAGTATTAAAGTACCCCGGGGAAAGCCTTACGGTTCCATGGGGGAATGTCCCTACGGTCTTATGGGCATCAGGGGCGCAGTGGAGCCCCACCCTGGCCATTATGCCAAACGATGAGTCCAGGATAAACCCAACATCCGAGGGGTCCTTCCCATTGATATTAAAAGAGACAACTCCCACCTGCCTGCCTGAGTCCCTGGGGCCGTAAACAATGACCTTTTCTATATTCAGGAGGCCCCTTATCAATCTATCGGTCAGACCTGCCTCATGACTTCTTATCTTTTCAAGCCCTTCCCTCAGTATAAACTCAACACCGGCCCCGAGGCCGCCTATGCCAGGGGTATTCATGGTCCCGGCCTCAAACCTCTCAGGAAGGGTCTCAGGGACTTCATCCATGTCCGAGGCGCCGCCGGTACCCCCTTCCTTTATCGGCTCCAGTTGTATGTCAGGGGATATATATAAAAAACCGGTTCCTTGCAGACCGAAAAGGCTCTTGTGCCCTGCGCATGCCAGCATGTCTATGTTATCCCTCACCACATCTATAGGGAGCGCACCAGCGGTCTGGGCAGCGTCAACAAGGAGCTTTACACCTCTTTCCCTTGCAATCTCTCCTATCTCCTTTACAGGATTTATCGTACCTGTGACATTGGATGCATGTATTATAACAATGAGCCTTGTATCACGCCTGATGGCCTTTTTAATATCCCCTGGATCCAGGAAACCCTCTGGAGAACACTTCACCTTTGTAACCTGAACGCCCTTCCTCTCCATTGCCCTAAGAGGCCTGACTACAGCGTTATGCTCCATCCCGGACGTTATTACGTGATCTCCGGGCCGCAGGAATCCTTTGATCCCCAGGTTTAAGGCCTCTGTAGCGCCGGATGTGAATACAACCCTCGATGAGTCCTCTATATTTAAAAGTCCTGCAACAGAATCTCTTGCGTCGAGGATGACCCGATTAGCCGAAAGTGCCATCCTGTGTCCCGACCGTCCCGGATTTCCACCGACATTTCTAAGGACATGGTCCACCCTCCGGTAGACCTCTTCAGGCTTCGGAAAGGTAGTGGCTGCATTGTCAAAGTAGATTAGTTTTTCCATTGAGTTAATACCAATTCGCATTCAAATAAAGACTTTGAATGCCCGTGTATAATACCAATAGTTCCCATCTGGAAACTCCCCTCCCCTGGCGGGAGGGGATTAAGGGGAGGGGGAACCAAATTGTAACAGACTGAAATTACAAGCTAATTCACCCCCGATTGAGGACTACTTGATCAGCTTCAGCATTTCCTTGAAAAGCGGGGTTCCTGCCTCTTTAATAACCTCAAATACAGCGGTCTCTGTAGATGTAATGACGCACCCGGCATCCCGCATCCTTTCAAGCCCTATATGATGGTTCTTTTCCGTCCTTGAGCCTGTGGCATCAGCAACGACATGGACCGCATAGTCGTGCCCGAGGGCGGAAAGGGCGGTCTGAAGGATGCAGATATGGGCCTCTATGCCACAGATCAGGAGTGTCTTTCTCTCTAAAAAAGAAAGCCTGTTTTTGAACTCTTCTACATCAAAGCAGTCAAAAGAGAGCTTTTCAATCTCCTCTATATCTATAAGCAGCTCATTGAGGCCTTTTATGGTGGGGCCTATGCCTTTTTTATACTGGGCGGTCAGTACAATGGGAAGTTCTGTCTTTATGGCCAACTCAACAAGGGTCCCGGCATTCTTCTCGATTTCGCCCTTGTTGTACATGGCGTTCCAGAGGTTTTCCTGGATGTCTATGATCACAAGGATCGTGTCTGCCGGATTTAAAAGGAGCTGTTTCATGCTGAATTTATACTATAGTCTGATGATTATTGCAAACCTGCCTTGACTAAAATCAGTATATCCCATATATTGCAAGCCATGAAGATACTCTGTATAGACGTGGGACGCGGGACCCAGGACATCCTTCTGTATGACAGCGAAAAGAACCTTGAGAACTGTACCCAACTTATAATCCCATCCAGGGCAGTCCTGGCTGAGAAGGCATTAAAAAAGGGTATATCTGAGGACAGGGACATACTTTTTACGGGAACCACTATGGGAGGCTTCCCTCTTGGGCCGCATTTCAAGGAATATGTAAAAAGGCGGAATGTGTATGCGACACCGATGGCCTCAAGGACCTTCAGGGACGACCCCGATGTGGTCAGGGAGATGGGTGTGAAGGTCATATCCGAGGATGAGGCCAAAGGGTTGATGAAGGACGGGATATCCCACTTTGAGATGATGGACATAGACATCAACGGTCTTTCCAGGGCCATTGATCTGATGGGGGATAGCACTGATTTTGACGGGATCGCCGTTGCAGTCCAGGACCACGGGACAGGGCCTAAGGGGATGAGCGAGAGGGAGTTCAGGTTTCAGAATTACAGGAGGCTCCTCGATGGCGGTGGCGGTCTGTTTGAGTTCTGTTATAAAGGAAACGGTGTCCCCGACTACCTGACAAGGATGAAGGCCGTGGCAGGGCTCTTAAGGGGCGCGAAGAACCTTCTGATTATGGATACGGGCATGGCCGCTGTCCTTGGCAGCCTGGAGGATGAAAAAGTTGCATCGTTTAGAAGAAAGCTTGTTGTCAACGTTGGTAATGGACATACGCTGGCGGTATTATTGGATGGTGAGGAGATACAGGCATTGTTTGAGCACCACACCTCTCTCCTGGACGAGGTAAAACTGCACACCTATATAAAGAGGCTCTTAAAAGGTGAGGTCACCCATGAGGAGGTATTTGCCGACGGCGGCCACGGCCTCTATGTTAGGGAAAGGGCCAGGTTCGGGAACGTCAAGGTCATATCTGTAATAGGCCCCAACAGGACACTCCTGAAAAGGGAGGAATATTATCACCCTTCGCCTCATGGGAACATGATGCTGGCAGGCTCTTACGGGCTCCTTCGGGGTTATCTGGCCAGGTTTTAATGGAGCAGGGGTGAGTCTTGCAGATTCCCTGAGAGAGCTGGCAAGACGGATGAGGCGCCTGCAGGAAGGTTCTTTAGGGATGGGCTGCTTCCAAATTTTCTATTCTTGTTCTGAGTTTGCCACATTCCGATTCTATTGCACGGTCCTTTTTATCAATTCAATTTCTGAAATAGATATTATTTCTGCCATAAGGTATCTCCTCGTTTAAGGAAGATTACACTATTGTTTTATAAAGGTCAATCTCAAAAACAAAACCCCCGCCGGATCGCTCCAGCGGGGGTTTGAATGATCTTCATAACTCCCCTCAGTCCCCTGATCCGTAGCCGCAGCATCTTATGCTGCCAATGGCAGCGCAAGGCACTGCATCTACACGGGGAAGCCGTAAGGCGGGGGAGTTAATCAACAATTAGAACTTTACAGCATGGCTGGAATGTCAACAATGAAGATTTGACCCCCTTTGGTTCCATATCAGCGCAAGACCTTTTTATCATGATCTTTTTTGTAAAGCCACATGATAACTATAAGCAAAGCAATAGAACCTACGATATAAAAGATGCCGAGTGCATCGATTGCATTCATATTAATTATCCTCCTTTGAGAGAAGCATTGCAGCGATAAAACAAAGTAAACTAAAAAGTAGCCCAACAAAGAGTGAGGCAGGTTTAATTTTATCCGATGCAATAATTGACCCGATTACCAACCCGCCGAGATTAAATTTATAAGTTTCAAGTAAGTATTTTAAGAAGGTCTCTCTCTGTGACTTGCTTAGTTTCACGAGTTGACTTTAGCAAAGGAGTAAAGAATTGTCAATCTCAAAAACAAACCCCCCGCCGGATCGCTCCGGCGGGGGGTTGAATTCCTATCACACTTCCTCGCCCCTGCCTTCTTTCCTCTCCCTCAGGGAGAGGATTAAGGTGAGGGTGGGGTTAAGTGAGGGGTGATTATTAGAACTTCGCAGTAAGCTGAACTGTTACGTTGTCGGCATCATCATCGCCGATGTTATCATCCGGCATGAAGCGGGCCCAATATGCATGCAAGTCTAAATTGCTGCTGAGGGCATACCATGCCTGAATGTTGAACTCTGAGCCAATATGGTCTTCACCGGCAGCATACTCTTCATCGGTGCTGAAGTCCCAGTACTCGGCAACGAGCTTCAAGCCAGCGGCTGGCTTGGCGCTGAGATTTACTGACCATGCAGCGAGGTCGCTAAGACCAACTTCTACGCCACCAATTTTAATGTCGCTCACGCCGTATTTGTCGTGGTTGGTCGGATAGAGGTTGTCAAAGTCATTATTCTCGTCATCGGTAGCATCTTCATCGCCGCTGGCAAAGTCATACTCTGCGCCGATCCTAAGGGAAGCTACCTCTGGGATGGTGTATCCCAACTTGAGAGTATACATATTTGCGCTCTGATCAACTGTACTACCGGCAACCTCTGAATCATCGCCGCTCTGCATTGCACCCTCTGCGGTCCAGTCGATGTTCATGGCTCCGCCGGCAATCCTGAGGCCATAGGTAAGCATATCTTCACCGGAAGCGTCTATTTCCTTCTTCTGGAGGAGATATAGGTCAAGGACGTTCATGGGTATTGCCTTCACGGTTACATATAAGCCGTTAAAGGTCCCATCGTCACCGCCTGTAGTCCCTAATGTCCCATTCCCGTTCTCATCAAGCTTCGCTGTGAAAAGGTCAACTCCGACGGCATCGATGTTGTACATGAGCTTTATGGCATCAAACCTTCTTGCATTGTCTGACCACTCAAGTCCGCCGATGAGCCTCTGATCGCCATAGGCAAGCGCCTGACGGCCGATCTTGAGTGATAAAGGCTGACCTGCGAGCTTGTCAAGCTGGATATAAGCCTGGCTCACGTCAACGGCCTGGACATCATCACCTGTTGTGGTAGTGCCTGTCTCGGAACCCCATGTCCTTGTGTCCTGGAGAGAGATATATGCCTTTGTGGTCTCGTTCACAGTTGCGTCCACATTGACCCTGCTCCTCTGGGAGATCTGGTTGTTGCTGTCTCCTGCATCCTCATTGAAATCATAATTGTTCGTGTTAAGATACCTTACCCTGATTTCCCCGCCTGCCTTCACTTCTGCCATCTCGGCAAATGCTGTGGCAGCAAGGGAGGCAGTAAATACGCCTGCAATTGCTAATGCTGAAATCTTTTTCATTCTTTCCCTCCGTTTTTTTAGATTCTTGCGGGAAATCCCGCTGCATACGAGTGTAACTCAATATGCCTTAATTTTATGGCTCTGGCATTGACGCCGGTCTATCACCGGCCTAAAGGCCGGAGGCCTATTACAACCGATTTATTTCTGCCCATCACCACCTTTCTTATTAGACTTTTCCGTCCTTCTTAATAAGGCTGGGTATGACTTAAACAATCTTATGGGTCCGCTTTGCTGCACCCATCCTACTTGCTCCGCACAGTTGTGGCAAGATTAGCAGCGTCTAATCTGGTTGTCAAGATTTTTTTTGCATCATTTATTCAGTTTCAGCCTTTTATATCAAGACCGTATCGAGCAAACAATGATATAAGTCATATTTAAAGCCACTCTCCTTATTCTTTTTTCCGTCTGAATCTCGAAAAGAACCCCATTATCTCCTTCTTCCAAACAAAGAACAATATTGAAAACAACAGTGTCCCTTCCAGTGTCATCTTCAGAAGTAAAGGATAGTCAAGCTTGTATGTATTGGTGGCAGGGTCATACTTGTAGCAAAAGAGTGTAACCTTTTCAAAAAGCCCGGCGACCCCGGCCTTTTTCTGCTTTTTATACTGGTCAGGAAAATAGATAGGGTTTAACACCTGATCAGGCTTGAAATCTATTCCATATACGTGAGTCAATATATTGCCGTTTGCATCAACAACTGATACCACATTTATATGCTGGAAATGGTCACCTTCCTTCTTAAAGAAAAAGCCGAAATCCCCGGCCATCCTCTCTATCGTCTCTTTATCGGCAGTGGCAAACTTCCAGTGGGCAAAGTCCTTTGTAAAATTTGAACCAAACTCCTTCAGCTTCTGAGGCGTATCCCTTTCAGGGTCGAAGCTCACTGTCAGGAACCTGAAATCCTTGCCGAACTGCTTTTCCTTTTGCTTAACCGCATTCGAAAGGTTCAGTGTAATGGTTGGGCATATATGTATGCACGATGTATATATAAAACTGACCACGAAAGGCTTACCTGCAAACTCAGAGGTGTTGAACTCCTTTCCGTCCTGGTCGATGAGCCTGTAATCGCTGATATTTCTGCCTATGGCGTCTTCGCTTTTAGATAGAGATGATTTCTGGTCGGTGGTGGCCAGCTCGGCAGCTTGGGAAAGGCTGAAGCAGAGGATAAAGATTAAAAATATGAATTTTTTACCTGAAAACCTCATGTTTACCCCAACCCCACCCTCACCTTAATCCTCTCCCTGAGGGAGAGGAACATTTTTTCCCTCACCTTCAAGGGGAGGGTCAGGGTGGGGATGGGGTTGATTTTCATCCCTACCGGATTTCCCAGATATTGGAAAGAAGCTTAAAGTTCACGACGTAAACAACTACGAAGACGGCAAGAAACACAAGGGCTATTACAAATGTTCCAGGCGCCTCAAATCCCTCTTTATGATCACTCATGACAACCTCCTTTGTTTTGTTCCCCTCACCCCAACCCTCTCCCGCAAGGAGAGAGGGAGCGATAAGGAAATTATTTATTGAATCTTCTTGCCGATAAATACAGAGGCCACGGTGTTCAGCACATAAAGGGCGCCGCCCACTATTGCGAGCAGTCCGCCCAGTCCGGTAAGGGCAATAAAGAAGAAGACAGTCGGGTCAAACTGGAACGGTATTGAAGCACCTGCAAAGGTGATGTCCCAGTGCCTTCTTGGGACACCGTAACCGCCTGCAAACATCATGGCATTGGCAAAGATGAATACACCGCCGCCAAAGAAGTACGGGGAGAGTTTTGCCATTGTCTCGCTGAATATCTGCCTTCTGAATATCAGCGGTACGATGTAGTACGTGATCCCCATGAAGGCCAGGGTTGTTCCAAGGACGACAGTTCCGTGGAAGTGACCTGTGATGCTCCATGTGTTGTGCCTTATGATGCTGATCTGCTCAGTACCGAAGGTAACACCGGTGATACCTCCGACAAAGCCAAAACCCATGAGGGAGATGAACATGGATGCGAATGCCGGGTTGCCCCAAGGCGCCTTCTTCAGCCACTCAAACAGACCCTTTGTGAAGCCCTTCTTTCTAAGCGCCACTTCAACCATTGCAGGAACTGCAAATGCATGGATCATGCTGGCAAGAACAGCCAGGTGCATGACATAGCTGGTGTTAACGATCTTGTGCCAGATGCTCAAGGCCGGATCAACCAGGAGGTGGTGTTCTGATGCCACGTTGATGAAGAGGACATACAGGAGGAATGCAGTCCTGCACAGCTTCTCGTTAAGGGGTTTCGCCCCTGTGGTCAGTGTGGCGATAAGATACCACATGGAAACCATAGCGCAAACATTGATCTGCTGGGATGGATGACCGAGGCCCCACCAGACCAGCCTGTAGATCATAGGGTCAATACCGGGGAAAAAATCATTAGGAATCCCCCATTGACCATTGAGAGACCACAGGAAGGTCGGGATGTAAATCGCTGCTCCGTGAAGAAGGGTAAGAACCGCGATCACTCCTGCGCACATAAGGCCGAAGGTCACCATCGGAAGGGAACCCTCGTAGGTCTTCTCCTTCTTTGCCACAATAAGGGCTGCAAAGAAATGGAGGACTGCCGTCAATGCTCCCACCGCAAAGAGGATTACCCCAAGGTAGTATGTAGGGCTTGCCTTCAGAGGGACATATGACGTGAACGCTACCGTTGCCTCACCAACAAGGACGGTGTAGTTAATCAGCGCACCACCCACAATCATAAGGATGAATGCCACCCATCCGACCTTAGGGGCTGGTAACCTGTTGTTAAGAAGGACCGTTGCGCCAAAATAAAGCCCCGCCACCTCAAAGAAGATGATCCATGCGATAAGCATATCAAGGGCATGGGCCGTAAGTAACCTGTAAAACCATTCTTCGTTGAGAAGATGAACCGCAGGCCAGCGGGTAAGAAGAATAAGCAGGGCCGCCAGGCCGCCGACGAGGAGACAAACAACGGCGGCTACGGCATTGACCCTGATCAAGGTTTCAGCCGGCTTGTGTATCTTTAGTCCGGTTGTTGGACATGTTCTAAACTGTTCAGCCATTTAAGCACCCCTATCCTTTCACTATTATTTTACCGGCCATCAGGTGATGACCGATACCACAGAATTCGTTACAGATGACACCGTACTCGCCAGCCTCTGTAGGCGTGATCTTTAACACGTAGTCGTATCCCGGGATGATCATAAAGTTTGCATTAAACTTTGAAGAAACGATCGAAAGGCCATGCTGCCAAGCCTCTACACCGCCGCCCTTAATGGATGAGATGTGAAGCCTGTATTCCTTGCCGGCTTCAAGCTCAAGGATAGAGGACCACTGCCATATCCCGGTGCCGGCGAAATATACATCGCTCCCTGCCGGAGGACGCACTATAGGAAGACCGCTGTTTTCGTCCATACCTACTTTGTACTTTTCATTAAAGGCGGTTACCAGCTTCTCAAAATCGTCAACAGAGACCTTGTAAGACTCATTCGGGGTATTCTGCTTTGCTATCACATGCCAGACAGGCATCATGAAGAAGGTGCCAAGACACCATATAAGGGCTATGGTGACCCATATCTTCTCCTCTCTGTCAAGAGGCCTCCACCATATCCTTTCAACCGAAATACTCATATCATACCTCCATATATTTTATGCTTTGAATAAATCTTAATGCACTAGAGCAGCTTCAGCTGGAACTGCCTGCTGTGCAGGCTGCAATGCCTGCATAGCGCTGTTTACATCCAATTGAGGAACGTTTATTATCTCTACTATCCCCCAAACGGTGTAAATTACTATTGGAAGCAGCAATCCGAGAGCGAAGATCCCCCACATGTTGTCATAAAGTGCCTGCCATGATAGTGCCTTCTGTTCATCCATAACCTTGACCTCCTTATTTAATCTAAACTAAAACTAAGATGTCTCTCCAAAATACAATATTGCCTACAGGTCACCCACCTTCAAATTTTTATCTGTGGCCCGTGCGTCGCGATGCGCCTCCGATGCCCCTGCACCGGTAATTATTTACAATAAAGATATTCCAGAACATCTTACGCTGCTATGATGTGTGTCATATTTTGTAAAAATAAGTTGATTAGGCTAATCGGGATAGGCCAAAGGTTTATGCTATAAGTAGTCGTTTGGGTTATTCAATCTTCGATATAAGCCAGTAAACAGCGCCCAGGACTGCGATGGCAGCAATAAGGGTGAACTGGGCCTCTACGGCCTCGGCCTTGAGCATGACGACAAGGAGCTTCCTTATGACAGCGACAAGGGCGACACCTATAAAGACCTTAATGGCAAACTTCCCTCCCTTTAAATGTTTTATCTCCGTATCCACAAGCTCGATGACGACCCAGAGCATCAGGAGGGAGCCGAGGGTGCCGAGAAGCCCCTTTTCAATGTCTCCTGCAAATATATGGGTAATATCGTAGACAAATAACCCCAGGACAGTCAGCCCCATCAATACGAGGCCGATTATAAGGAACAGGTTCAGGCCGTAGCTGAACCTCCTGGCAAAGTTTATGAGGTAAGACTCTATGCGCTCGGATATGAAGTAAGCCCTTCTCCCCTCTTCGATATAGGAGCTGGTCATGGCATCCAGGTTTATATCCAGTATCTTTTCTATGGAGCCCCAGAGGTAGAGCCTTTCCTTTTCGTCTCCTATCTCCTTCCTGAGGATCTTTCCGCAGTACTGCTTTACGAAGTGCATGGCGGCGTTGACATAATGGGCGGGAAGATTTATCTTAACGTGGGTCATACCTATTCTTTCAAGCTCTCTCAGGTATGCGTTGTCGTACTCGCCGGAGAAGAGGTTCTTGAACCATTCCTTAAGAGCCGCCTGATGCCTTTCGATGGTCTCCTGGTCCTTAAGGTATTTTGAGGCATCTTCGAAGTTCTTTACATACTGGTAGAACTCCTTTGGAAACGCCTCCTTGTGCATCTCCATCAAGGGGAGGAGCCCTTTCAGGTTCTGGGCGTCCCTGGTGGTAAAGCTGTAATGGGCCTTTATCTTATCTATGGATTCCATTTTAAACCTCCAGCCGTCTATATATAAAAATACAAAATAACTATAGTTTCCACTTCTGAATCTGTCAATAAAAATTGCACCATAAAATATAATTTACCCTTTACTAAAGTTGGGATTTATTTTATATTACTTCCCTATTTTATGAGCCAGAGGGTGCTTATGACAATTGCCATCGCCAGCGACCACGGCGGATTTGAATTAAAGGAAGACCTGAAGGCCTTCCTGGAGACAATGGGGATAACCTGTTCAGACCTCGGAACATTTAATGGTGAAGAATCCGTAGATTACCCGGACTTCGGGATCGAGTTGTCAAGGAAGGTCTCTGACGGAGAATTCGAAAAGGGGATACTGATCTGCGGAACCGGGATAGGGATGTCAATCGTTGCCAACAAGTTCCCTAAGGTGAGGGCTGCCCTTGTATGGGACACCTTTACCGCCAGGATGGCAAAGGAGCACAACGACGCAAATGTCCTGGTCATTGGGGGAAGGACCACAGCCAGGGAACTGGCAAGGGAAATTGCCAAGACATGGCTTGAAGCAAGATTTGAAGGCGGAAGGCACCAGCGGAGGCTGGATAAGATAAGGGAAATCGAGAAGATGTGGGGGATGGGATGATGCCAGAGCTTAAGAAGTTTGATTCCGAGGTCTACAGGGCCATAGTTGACGAGACAAGGAGGGAGGAGGAAAAGATCGTCCTCATAGCCTCCGAGAACTATGTATCTGAAGCGGTCCTTGAGGCACAGGGATGTGTTATGACCAATAAATATGCCGAGGGTTATCCGGGGAAGCGCTACTACGGAGGTTGCGAATATGTGGATGTGGTGGAGAACCTGGCCATAGAGAGGGCAAAGAAGCTCTTCGGCGCCGAGCACGTGAATGTTCAGCCTATATCAGGTTCCGCAGCCAACATGGGAGTCTATTTCGCAATGCTGAAGCCCGGTGACACCATCCTCGGGATGAATCTGGCCCACGGAGGACACCTTACCCACGGGGCGTCTGTAAGCTTTTCAGGAAAGATATTCAAGGCCGTGTTCTACGGCGTGAACCGTGATACAGGCCTGATAGATTATGATGAGGTGGAGCGGATAGCAAAGGAGCATTCTCCGAAGATGATAGTTGCCGGGGCCAGCGCATACTCAAGGGTCCTTGATTTTGAGAGGTTCAGGGAGATTGCAGACGAGATAGGGGCATACCTGATGGTGGACATGGCCCACATTGCAGGACTCGTTGCCGCGGGGGCACATCCATCTCCCGTCCCTTATGCTGACTTCGTCACAACCACTACCCACAAGACCCTAAGAGGTCCCAGGGGAGGGATGATACTCTGCAGGGAGGAGTATGCAAAGGAGATAGACAAGATCATATTCCCTGGAATCCAGGGCGGCCCACTTATGCATGTGATTGCAGCAAAAGCAGTGGCCTTCAAGGAGGCGCTGATGCCTGAATTCAAGACATGCATGGAGCATGTCGTAAAGAATTCCAGGGCCTTGGCCCAGGGGATGATGGACAGAGGCTACAGGATCGTATCAGGGGGCACAGATAACCACCTGATGCTTGTGGACCTGACCAGCAAGGGGATCACTGGAAAAGAGGGAGAGGAGGCCTTAGACAAGGCAGGGATAACAGTAAACAAGAACGGGATACCTTTCGACCACAGACCGCCCCAGGTTACAAGCGGGATAAGGCTCGGTACCGCCATTGTCAGCACCAGGGGTATGAAGGAAGCAGAGATGCATGAGATAGCCAATCTCATAGACAGGGTCCTTTCTAACCCAACGGACGATATGAACCTCTTCTCAGTAAAGCCTGACGTAAAGGCACTCTGTGAGAGGTTTCCATTTTACAAGGGCTTGCTGGAGAGGCTTTAAAAAGCTTAACACTGGATAGGCATAATGGGTAGACAAAATATTTTGAGATTGACAAAGAGTGAAAGCATGTTATAGATATAGCATATGACGGGATCAAAAGGTAAGGAGGTGAGTCTGGAACTCTAAGTCTTTGGTAGCGAAACAGCACTAAAAATCAAAATTTAAAAAGGAGGTTTTATGAAAAAAGTATTAGTTAGCGCAGTGATTTTTGGAATGATGTCTACTGGTGCGGCATTCGCGGCTGGTGCGGGTCAAAGCAATACAGGTTGCGGACTCGGCTCCATGCTTCTTGGAGAGGCAGCCGGAGATTCAATAGTCCTACAGGTCTTGGCAGTGACAACTAATGGGACATTCGGAAATCAGACCTTTGGGATAACTTCCGGCACCTCAGACTGTAAAACGCCTTCCAAGATTGTAAATAATGAGAGGCTTAACGAGTTTGTGGTTGCAAACATCGATAGCCTGGCAAAGGACATTGCCAAGGGGCAAGGGGAATCCTTAGACACCGTGGCTGAATTGATGAAGATCCCTTCCGAAAAGAGGGCCACAGTTTATGCCCAGCTTCAAGCTAATTTCTCAAATATCTTCACGTCTGAAAGGGTAGAGGCTGCCGATGTTATTGACAACATCGCATCTGTTATCAACAGCTAATATTTAATTTATGAAATTATTTTTCAAGGGATATGGTCGTCTTAAAGCTTCCATATCCCTTTTTATTTTTCTGATTGGTATTACAACGGTCGCAAGGTCTGCAGAGAACCCCTATCTTGACGTTTTGCTAAAGGCCTCGGAGGAACGGCACTTAGACAGGGAGAGATACTGGGAAGTCCTGCTTCATTATAAAAAAACAGCTACAGGTCATGAAAGCCTGATAGACGACCCCAGGTTCTTCCTTTCTCCGGGCGGGAAGAGAGACCCCCGCAAGGAGCTTGAAGCGACGCTGAAAGCCTTTTTTCAGGATGAAAATCTTGACGACAGTCATCCGAGATGCAGGTTTGTGGCGAGGTATGAATGGCTCAAAAATGAGCTGGGTATAGATGAATCCAAACTTCCTGCGGCGTCATGCACAGAATTTCATCAGGCATATGACAAGATCAAGCCCAAATCGGCTGTGCTGGTTTTTCCCTCCGCGTATATAAACGGTCCAGCCTCGACCTTCGGACACACCCTTATAAGGATCGACAGCGACTATCAGAGCAAACTTCTTTCTTACGCAGCGACTTACGGCGCCAACGCAGATGATACCAACGGCATGCTTTACGCGTTCAAGGGCATCTTCGGCTATTATAACGGGTATTTCACCATCCTTCCGTACTATGAAAAGATAAAGGAATACAACGACCTCGAACAGAGGGACATATGGGAATACAGGCTCAACCTGACAGAGGAAGAGGTTTCAAAGATGCTCCTGCATCTCTGGGAGCTCAAGGACATATATTCCTACTATTATTTTTTTGACGAGAACTGCTCATACACCCTCTTATTCCTTTTTGAGGCTGCAAGACCATCTCTCCACCTTACCGATGAATTCAGCTTATGGGCAATACCGATAGATACCTTGAGGGCCGTGAAAGATGAGGGACTGGTAGAGACAGTCGAATACAGGCCGTCAAAAGGGACAAGGATGAGGCATATCATATCCTTGCTTGACGAGGATGAGAAAGATTCCACCTTAGGCATTGTAGAGGAAAGAGTTCGCCCCGAAGATGTAAAAGGAGAAAGGACGGAGAATACAAAGATCCTGGATCTTGCCGCAGAGGTTATCCAATACAGATACAATAAAAAAGAGATCACCAAGGATGAGTATCAGAGGAAATTCCTTGATGTGCTGAAGGCAAGGAGCCAGTTGGGCGGTTCAGGCGACGGAGATTATAAGATACAGGCCCCTTTGCAGCCTGATGAAGGCCATGGCTCAAGTAAGCTCAGTTTCGGGCTTGGTTTAACAAACAGCGACTTTTTCCAGGAGTTACGGTACAGGGCTGCCCAGCATGAGCTGTCAGACCCGGACGGTGGTTATATCGAGGGGTCGGAAGTTGTCTTCTTTGGTGTGACAGCAAGGAATTTCCCAGGCAATGGAGGGATCAGGCTGGAAAACCTTGATCTAATAAGTCTCGTATCCATCTCTTCTCGGGACAAATTCTATAAGCCTATTTCCTGGAAGGTTAAGACGGGCTTTCAACAGAAGACAATGCCTGACGGGGACGATGAACTGGTTTACCAGCTTAACCCAGGCGGTGGGTTTGCCTTCAAGAATGACCTTGTGGGGCTTTATTACTTCATGCTTGAGACAGACCTGAATATATCGGGTGGTTACAGAGATAGCTTTTCCTTTGGAGTAGGCCCATCCATAGGCGTCATAAAAGGGATAAAGGAATTTTGGAAGATGAACCTGTATGCAAACGCCCTGTATTATGAGCTTGGAGACGAGCACAAGGCATACAAGGCATCTTTAGAGCAGGTCTTCAGGCTAAGCCGAAACAACAGCCTGAATCTGGACTTCTCGTGGAAGAGGGAGTTTGAAACCGAAGACAGAGAAGTTAAGCTTAACTGGAACCTGTACTTTTGATGACTCTGCGTAGAAAGCTGATCATTATTTTAATCCTTGTTTTTAATGCAGGGTGCACCTCTATGTTCTTTTACCCGGAAAAAGGGCTAAGAGACAATCCGGTATTGCAAAGTTTTCCCCATGACGATGTTTCTTTCAAGGCGCCAGATGGAGTGAAACTCCACGGCTGGTTCTTTAAGGCTAACAGCGGCAGTCTTGGTACAATCCTTGTCATGCACGGCAACGCCGAAAACATCAGCACTCACATAAACAGCGTACTGTGGCTTGTGAAGGAAGGTTTTGATGTATTTGCCTTTGATTACAGGGGTTACGGGTTATCTGAAGGGAAGACAACGGTTCATGGTGTACATCTTGATGCGGATGCGGCTCTGGAAACGGTCCTGAACCTTGCACAGGCCAATAAGGAACGCATTTTTATATTGGGACAGAGCGTGGGAGGGCCAATTGCGATCCATACCCTGGCCAACTCACCTTATAAAGATAAGATAAAAGCCCTCATAACAGACAGCTCCTTCTCGGATTACAGGAGGATCGCAAGGGAAAAGCTTGCCGGGGTATTCATAACATGGCCATTCCAGTATCCCTTATCGTTTCTATTTAATAACCGTTACTCCCCTGAAAAGCAGATCAAGAAGATTTCACCAGTCCCAATACTCTTAATCCACGGGGACTCGGACAGGATAGTCCCCGCTCATCACAGCTCAATCCTTTACAAAGAGGCCTTGGAGCCAAAGGATTTATGGATAGCAAAAGGAAGGGGACACATAGAGGCCTTTGCTGAAAAGGAGATCAGGGACAGGCTTGCGGAATACCTGAAAAGCCGTTAACCAGTTCTTCCTGCCTTTTTTCTTGACCCAAAAGCCTAATTCCAATAAACTGTTATTATTACAATTAGAATTGGAGTTTTTAACGGATGACACGTCCAACGTGGGAAGAGTATTTCATGGAGATAGCGCACCTGGTGGCCAAGATATCTACTTGTCTCAGGCGCCAGGTGGGTGCGGTTATAGTAAAGAACAAGAACATCCTGGCAACCGGCTACAATGGAGTCCCTAAAGGAATAACCCATTGCGGAGAATAAATGGAATAAATGGGAATAAATGGGACGGTTCTATTTTTTTGATGACATGGAGAAAAGGTTGTGATAGATTCGGCCCATGTCAAGGACAGCGAGGACAGCTCCGGCGGGATATGTGTATCACGTGCTTACGCGCGGCAACAATCGTCAGGATGTTTTCAGGGACGAAAAAGATTACGAATACTACATTGCTATATTGGAGAGGTATAAGGAAAGATACGGGTTCAGGCTGTACCACTATGCATTGATGAGGAACCATGTCCATCTTGTAATCGAGCCTGTCGAAGGCGGCGGCAGCCTCGCGGAGATAATGAAAGGGATAAGCCTTTCATATGTCCAGTACTTCAAGAACAAATACAGGCACTCCGGCCATTTCTGGCAGGACAGATATAAAAGCATCATAGTTTCAAAGGACGATTACCTGCTGGCCTGCGGAAGTTATGTGGAATTGAATCCTGTAAGGGCAAAGATAGTCGAAGACCCGAAAGATTACAGATGGAGCAGCTACAAGTTTTACGCGTATGGGAGCAGGAACTCGATAGTTGACGAGCATCCGATATATCAGGGATTATCTGAAGATGATGCAGAGAGAAGGAAGAAATACAGGGAATTTGTCAAAGGGATGTTGAAGGAAAAAAAGGCGATGAAGGGCGAGATGGATAGAAGGATGATATACGGCAGCGGGGAATTTATAAAGAGGCTCACCAAAAAATACGAAGTTGAAGGTGTCATAAAGCCGAAAGGTAGGCCCAGGAAGGATGCTGGACAGATAAAATAGAACCGTCCCTTTTTATGTTTTTAGAATAAATTAGTTGACTTTCCTATAAAGTGAAGTAAGATGCGGATATTATCCGCATTATTAAACCATAAGGAGGAAACAATGGCAGCAAAAACAGCGGTAAAGAAGGCGGTAGCAAAGGTTGTGAAAAAGGCAAGCACGGCAAGCAAGCTGAAGACCACAGTCAAGGCGGCAATAGGTGCGGTAAAGAAGACCGTAAAGAAGGCGACAACTGCAACGGCCAAGACCAAGACTGCATCAAAGACGACTGCTGCAAAGACAACAAAGAAAGCGGCCGTAGCTGCCAAGCCGAAGGCTGCAACCAAGGCAGCGCCGAAGACCTCCGCAAAGAAAACAGCAACAAAGACCACTGCGGCTAAGAAAACTGCTGCAAAAACAACAAAGACCACGGCCACCAAGACAGCAAAGGTTGCGGCTAAGGCACCGGCAGCAAAAAAGAGTTCGGTTAAGGTCAACAGGTAAGATTCTAAAGGCGGTTTACGGATACGATATGCAGGCGTGATGACCTGATGTCACGCCGTCTGCATATTTTATTTATTCTAGTCTCTGATCGGTTACGAGGCGCAGGGTGATGTTTTGTCTATGAAGCCGGAAGGGAACTTTTGGCATGGATATAGATGCCTCTGATCTATCTTAGGCGGATTGTATCCCGTCTCTGGTGGTATTTTTTACATTATACATGGCCCTGTCTGCCAGCCGGATAAGGTCAAGTTTATTGTTGGCATCGGCAGGGAATGAAGCCACACCAAAGCTTGCCGTTTGACGAATCTTCAGGCCCTCTTCCTGCAGAAAGACATTGTTCTTAATATTATTTCTTACCCTCTCCGCTACCTTTAGGGCACTCTCCTTGGATGTGGAAGGGAGAAGCATTACAAACTCGTCACCCCCATATCTCACAGCTATATCTACATTCCTAAGGCTGTTTAATATGATCTGGGCAACCTCCTTAAGCAGCCTGCTTCCGATAAGGTGGCCATAAGTGTCATTCACACCCTTGAAGTAATCCAGGTCAAGAAATATAATTGAAAGCTCCATCCCGTATCTCTGGGACCTCTTAAGCTCCTGTTCCAGGTAGTCATACATATACCTCGAGTTGTAGAGCCTGGTCACGTCATCTGTTACGGTAAGTTCCGTGACCCTTTGAAAATACTGTGCGTTTTCCAGTGCTATAGCCGCATAGTCGGCAAGGGTTGTGAGGACAAAGATGTCTTCTTCGGAAAATTCCTCCCTTTCCGCCCTGCTGACGAGTTCCACGACCCCAAGGACTTTTCCCTTACACTTCAGGGGAACGCAGATCACCGACTTTGTCTCAAACCCGGAGATCAGGTCCACATCCTTTGAAAACCTCTCATCAGCCCTTGCATCCCTGATGACAAGCCGTTCCCCCTTCTCCGCCACCCAGCCGGCTAGCCCTTCACCCATCTTTAGCCGCTTGTTCTTAATCTTGTCGGCCCTTTCTCCCACCACGATCTCGAAGTAAAGGTCGCCCTTTTCATCGTCAACCAACAAGAGGGACCAGTTGTCGGGTCTGAGGAGCTCGCTTATCTTGAGCATGATTATATTGAGGATTTCTTTGATGTCCAGCGTGGATGTGAGGGTCTTCCCTATCTCGTTAAAGATCGAGAGCTCCTCTATCTTTCTCTTTAATTCATCGCTTTGAATCGCTTCCAAACTGAACCTCTTCTAAAAGGAGTATGGGCTGGGGAAAAGATTCATAAACATTACATCACGTTGTATCGAAAATCAAGATAAAATGACCTGCCATATATGTCATAGCCTATGAAACTGTTTAACCTTGACTTTATCCGGCAAATTGTATACAGTATACAAGTCTTTTTTCTGCATGAAAATAAAGAAGGAGAGCATATGTCAAGCTCAGGACTTATTAAACCGACAAACGAGTTTCCGCTGGTGGACGTAAAGGAGCCGAATCTTTTAAGGCACGAGTTCCCTTATTCAGGGGTACCTAAAATAACCTTCGACGGGAAGATCCTTCCTATAAGCCTCCCTGAAGACTTCTGGATCACGGATACCACCTTCAGGGACGGGCAGCAGGCAAGACCACCTTATTCCGTAAAGCAGATTGTTGACATATTCAACCTCCTCCACAGGCTCGGCGGCCCCAACGGGGTCATAAGGCAGTCTGAGTTCTTCCTCTATTCCCAGAAGGACAGGGAGGCCGTGGAAAAATGCCTTGAGATGGGACACAGGTTCCCCGAAGTAACCGGCTGGATAAGGGCTGTTAAGAAGGACTTCCAGCTTGTAAAGGACATGGGGCTGAAGGAGACCGGGATACTCACATCAGTCTCGGACTACCATATATTCCTCAAGCTTAACAGGACAAGAAGGCAGTGCATGGATGACTACCTTGATGTGGTGCGTGCATCCATAGAGGCCGGAGTAAAGCCCAGGTGCCACTTCGAGGACGTTACAAGGGCAGATATCTATGGCTTTGTGGTACCCTTCGCCATAGAGCTGATGAAGCTTTCTGAAGAGAGCAAGATGCCTATCAAGATAAGGCTTTGCGACACAATGGGATATGGCGTTACATACCCTGGAGCAGCGCTTCCGAGGGCCATAGACAAGCTCGTCAGGTCCATGGTAGATGACGCAGGAGTTCCGCCGGAAGAGCTGGAGTGGCACGGACATAACGACTTCCATAAGGTACATATAAATGCGGCAACAGCATGGCTTTACGGCTGTTCCGCAGCCAACGGAGCCCTCCTTGGCTTCGGGGAGAGGACAGGAAATCCGCCTATAGAGGCCCTCATAATAGAGTACCTTTCCCTGAAGGGGGACAGCAACGGGATAGATACAACAGTAATCACAGAAATAGCAGAGTACTTCAAAAAGGAGCTCAAATACAGGATACCTCCAAACTACCCGTTCGTGGGCGAAGATTTCAACGTCACAAGGGCGGGGATCCATGCAGACGGCGTATTGAAGAATGAGGAGATATACAACATATTCGACACAGCTGCCCTCCTGAAGAGGCCTCTGGGGGTCATGGTCACGGACAAGTCGGGGCTTGCAGGTATTGCATCATGGATAAATATGCATATTGGACTTGAGGGTGAAAAGAAGATAGACAAGCGCCACCCTGGGGCCGCAAAGATAAACAAATGGGTCATGGAGGAATTCGAGAAGGGAAGGGAGACCTCCGTATCAACCGAGGAGATGGAGAGGCTCGCCCACAAGTATCTTCCTGAGCTCTTTGTATCCGAACTTGACAGGCTCAAGATAAAGGCCAGGGAATGGGCAACCAACTTTATCGAGAAGGTCCTTGATGATCCGGCCATGAAGACCATGAACCCTGTTGAGATGGAGCCGAGCATGAAGAAGCTGGTGAGGGAGCATCCCTTCATACAGCTGGCCTATGTGGTAAACCTTGACGGGGTCAAGATAACAAAGAGCATCACCCAGGTAGTGGACAAGGCAAAGTATGAGCATTTTGGCGTTGGGGAGGACTTTTCCGACAGGTCCTGGTTCATTGAGCCCCTTAAGGACGGAAAGATTCACGTTACAGATTTTTATACCTCCAAGATCACAGGCGCTCTCTGCATAACCGCCTCCGCCCCTATCAGGAATGGAAACGAAGAGATAGTCGGCATCTTCGGGATAGATATAAAGTTTGAGGACCTGGTCAAGGCTGAGGAGGATGAAGAGGAGTAGGTGTCTGAAAAGAGCACGATAATCATAGGCCACAAGAACCCTGATACAGATTCCATATGCTCAGCCCTTGGGTATGCTACCCTTAAACAGGCCCTGGGGGAAGAAGGAGTGATTGCCGCCAGGGCCGGAAATCTCAATCCCCAGACGGATTTTGTCCTCCGTTACTTCGGCAAAGAGCCCCCTGTATACCTTTCCGACGTCTTCCCTAAAGTTCGAGACGTGATGACTACGGACATAGTCTCAGCATCGAGAAAGGCGCCATTGTGCGCTGTCATCAACTCTATGGGAAGTAAAAATGTCCGCTTTGTGCCTGTTACTGAGGATGACAGGACGGTGGGAATCCTCTCCCTTTCAACCCTTGCGGAACAGTTGATAGGAAGGACACCGTCCCCCGCAAGGGAGGTCTACACATCGGTTGGAAACGTGGTAGAGGCTACCCAGGGAAGGGCTCTTTATGCCTCTTTGCCTGATGACGAGTTTAATGCGTCGGTGTTTGTCGGGGCCATGGCAGAGGAGAGTTTCAGGGATGTCATAGAGAAATGCAATCCGAGGGATTGCATAGTGATAGTCGGGGACAGGAAAGAGATTCAAAATGCTGCGATCCATAAGGGGATCAGGCTCCTTGTAATCACGGGCGACCTTGATGTAAGCGACGATACTCTGAGGCTGGCGCAGGAACACGGTGTGAGTGTGATTGTTTCGCCATTCGATTCCGCCACAACCGCATGGCTCACCCTGCTGTCATCCCCTGTTGGAAAGTTCTGCACAAATGATTTCATTACAGTATCCGAGACAGAGACCTTAAAGGGGTTCAGGGGCAGGATGAGGGAAGGGGTGGCCATCGTTACAGATGACAAAGGCGGCCTTAGAGGCGTCATAGCCCCTTCAGACATCCTTAGGCCTTCGGGGATCAGGTTGATCCTTGTGGACCACAATGAGCTTTCCCAGGCTGTGGACGGCGCATCGGAGGTCGAGATAACAGAGGTGGTAGACCACCACAGGCTCGGAAACTTCCATACTTCCGCGCCCATAAGGTTTGTAAACGAGCCCGTAGGGAGCACATCCACCCTTATTGCAGAGAAGTTCTTCAGAAAAGGGGTAGATCCCGATAAAGGTATTGCAGGGTTAATGCTTAGCGGGATAATATCAGACACATTGATGCTGAAGTCTCCAACAGCAACTGACAGGGACAGGATAATGCTGGAAAAGCTGTCTGTGATAGCGGGTGTTGACCCTGTATCTTTCTCTAGGGAGCTCTTCAAGGCAGGTTCAGGCCTTTCTGGAAAGGCGCCAATTGACGTGATTAAGGCGGACTTCAAGGCGTACAATGTAAAAGGAAAGAAGTTCGGTATAGGCCAGGTCGAGGTTGTAGGGTTTGGAGAGTTTTATGATGTTAGAGGTGTTTTGGAGGAAGGGCTTTTGAGGATGAAAGAGGCCGAAGGGTATTCACTGGCCGGCCTTCTGGTAACCGACATATCTTACGGGAACAGCCTCCTTCTTGCCATTACGGACAACGAGGTTTCGTCAGCCCTTGGTTACCCTATGGCAGGAAAGAACCTTTATGATCTCAAAGGGGTTCTCTCAAGGAAGAAGCAGGTGGTTCCGCACATATTGAACCTGTTTTCCAAGCTTTATGAGAAATAATAACAAACGACATTACCCTTTTGCTTGACAATGTTTCAATAAAGTCATATCATATCTCTAATGGTAAATCATTCCCCTTGTAATTTTAGGCCCGTTTTGGCTTAAAAGCCTGAACGGGCCTTTTATTTTACTAAGGCGGCAATTATCCTTATTGCCTGGTAAGAGCTTACCTTTAAAATTGAACTGTTGGAAATAGTTCAGTAAAGTAGGCATATTAGTTGAAACACGGTTTTATCAAATACTAAACAGGAGGGTTGAAAATGGGTAAGAAGCTTTATGTGGGAAACATTTCGTTCAAGGCGACAGAAGGTGACGTTAGAGAGCTTTTTTCAAAGGCTGGAGAGGTTGAAGCTGTTAATTTAATAACCGATTCACATACAGGGCAGCTTAAAGGTTTTGGCTTTGTCGAGATGGCTACAGAAGAGGGTGCAAAGAATGCAATGGAGACCCTTAATGGCACGGCATTTATGGACAGGACTCTGTCCGTTGCCGAAGCAAAACCGCAGGAGCCAAGGGAGAAGCGTAGTTTCGGCGGACCTAAGGGCGGCTTCGGTGGAAAGAAAGGTGGTTTTGGTGGAGGTAGCGGTGGAGGTGGTGGTTACGGCGGCGGCAGGGGATCCGGAAGCGGAAGGAGATAAACTACTTTGGACATAAAAGTTTTCGGTAACGATATTGAAAAGGCGCTGAAGCTCTTAAAGCGTCAGTTGCAGAAGGAAGGTCTCTTCAAGGAACTTAAGGTTAGGAGTTTCTATGAAAAGCCTTCTGAAAAACAGAAAAGGAAGCAGATAGAGGCGAGGAAGAAGAGGATGAAGGCCCTGAGGTTTAAAAAACCGGACCAAGGTTAGGAAAGATTATAATTTTCACACCGTTTTCACACCCCGCTTTTGGCATATAAGTCCTCTTTCACCTTAGTCCATAACTCCTCTTTTCATGGGGGAGTTACGGACTCCTTGACTTTTATCACCCATCTTGGCTAATATACAGGCAATAAATAAATCCCCATTTTTTTGTGGAAGCGGAAGGAGATAAACTTTGGATATAAAAGTTTTCGGTAATGATATTGAAAAGGCGCTGAAGCTCTTAAAGCGTCAGCTGCAGAAGGAAGGCCTTTTCAAAGAACTTAAGGTTAGGAGCTTCTATGAAAAGCCTTCTGAGAAACAGAAAAGGAAGCAGATAGAGGCGAGGAAGAAGAGGATGAAGGCCCTGAGATTTAAAAAACCAGAACTAGGTTAGGAAAGATGTCAGCCCTCTTTCACCTGCGTTCATAACCCCCCTTTACGTCTATTCTTTGACCTTGTATATCGGCATATGACAGCCTTTGTCAAAATATGCCCATATACCCCAAACAAGATTCATGTCGAGTTTTCGCATTCTATAAACTAACTCCGATTCCTTGACAAACTCTCCTTTCATGGTAACTGTTATATAGACAGTGGAGATTATCAATAAGGAGGTTTTATGGAAAGAAAAGGTATAGTTACCATAAAGGGAAACCCGCTTACACTGGTAGGCCCTGAGCTTAAGATCGGGGATAAGGCCCCTGAATTCAGCGTCGTCGACAAGGAGTTGAAAGACGTTCACCTGAGGGATTTTGCCGGAAAGATCAAGATGATAAGCGTGACGCCTTCCCTTGACACCCCTGTGTGCGATATGCAGGCGAGGAGGTTCAATAAGGAGGCCGCTGGGCTCCCCGAGGAAGTCGCAGTGCTGAACATAAGCATGGATCTTCCGTTCGCAGTGTCGAGGTTCTGCGCGACTGCCGGGATAGACATGGTAAAGACCCTTTCGGACCACAGGGAGGCCTCTTTCGGAACGGCATACGGTGTATTGATCAAGGAGCTGAGGCTTCTTGCCCGCTCCATATTCATCATAGACAAGGAAAACACCATAAGGTACATAGAGGTAGTGCCTGAGCTTACAAATCATCCGAATTACGACAAGGCCCTTGATGCGGCGAAAAGGATTATTTAGCCGCAGATAGACACGGATTTGCACAGAGATTTCAAAACTTATAGCAAAGGCATGAATTTGTTTGCGCGCTCTATAAACGTAACCGTATGCGTATCTCCCTGCCTCTCTGGCCTCTGAAAACCCCGCCTGCCCTCAATGACCGATACTTTCGCGCTTAATACAGCATGGTTGCTATTAGTTCGGCAATTTAATATCTAAATCACAATGTCATTCTGAGCGCAGCGAAGAATCTGTTTTAAAGCAGACCCTTCGCTTTGCTCAGGGTGACAAGTTTAGGTTTTTATTTGCCGCAGTAATATGTCAAACGGTTTGCGGGTAGTAAATCTGAGACGTGCCGGAATTTCTTCTCAAGAGATGCCTCATTGACCAGCGGGCCGCTATTTGACTCTGCGTATCAATTTGCTATCCTTTATATAGAATTGCAGCTTTCATTTGTGGAGGTTTATCCAGATGGGCACAGAATCGTTCGCTATCGGAATAACGCTTACTGTGATTTTCATGCTCGAAGGCCTGTTCCCCCATTATCCTGGCCGCGTATCAAGAGTGCGCCACGCCATGCCTCATGTCCTGACGGCGTTCCTGAACGGCCTTCTTAGGAGATTCTTGCTTGCCTGGCTGACCATCGGCGCGATTGGATGGGCGCAGGCCAGCCTGCCGATATCTCTTCCCTTTGGCCGTCCTGCGTCGGGTTTTGAATTGGCTCTTGTCTTCGTGCTCTTCGACATCTGGATGTACTTCTGGCACATGGCGAACCACCGTATCTGGTTCCTGTAGCGGTTCCACCGGGCTCACCACTCGGACACTGAGATGGACACGACCACCGCGCTCCGTTTTCATCCCGGCGAACTTGTCCTCTCGACCCTGGTCCGCCTCCCCGTGTTGGTCCTGCTCGGCATGAGCTTTGTCCAACTAGTCCTTTTCGAGACCGTATTGAATCTGTCAACTCTGTTCCATCACAGCAATCTGGCAGTGCCGGAAAAATGGGACCGCCTCCTGCGCATGGCCGTGGTGACGCCGAACATGCACCGCGTTCACCATTCAGTGAAGGGCTTCGAGACCAACTCTAACTTCACGAGCATTCTGTCCATCTGGGACCGCTTGTTCCGAACGTTCCGAACACGTGAAGACACGCATACAATCACTATCGGCCTTCCGCAATTCAGGGAAGAAAAATATCAGCGGCTCTGGGGTTTCCTGATTACGCCTTTCATGTAAAACATTTATAATCCGATCATCAGACACTTGCTCCTCAAATATCTTGACAGGTGGATAGTAAAATCTTAGACTTGCTGAGATTCTTCACGAGGCCTTCCTATATAAGGTTGCTTATTCCCCCTCTTAGGTTAAGAGGGTTTATGCCCTGTGGGTAGATTGAGGGGAGTTACACTGCTCTGACGCTGCCTTGCGTGTTTTCACAGATAAGGTTTGGAGGGTTTGATTTTGCGTACGACCAATGAGAGGCAGGAGGCAGGATTATAGGGGATGCGGGATTTAGGTAAGGTGTCCCCCTAATTTGGTAAGGTGTCCCCCTAATTTCTATCTCCCCTTCGCTTCCGTCACGGACTTTTGCCAGGAATTCCATCTTTTGTGCATACTTCTTCCTGATGTCTCCTGGGTCTATGGCTATCACCATGTCATCGCTAATCTTGGTAGCCGCAAGCCTGCATATCTCATCATTTATGCCGTCAGTAAAATCACAGTCGTCTAAATTCCTCGAAAGTCTGTCTTCAGTTTTTATTAATGACTGGTCTTCTTTCAATGTCCTTGAGATGTTGCTGAGTTTTACATCCTTTGCTGCCTGTATCCCGTATATCATCTCATGGATCAGCTTCTGCTTGGGTTTTTTAAACCCCTTGGAAATGATTCCTGAGAATTTTGAAAGCTGTCCTTTAAGACTGGCGGTAATCTTGGATTCGCTGCCCATAGCACCCCCTTATCGTTGATATATCAATATCTCTTCAACTCAGAGGTCTTATTCCATTTCTAATTCATAAGTGAATTAATAATCCACGGCCAAGCAACAATAGACTTCACACGTTTGCTATCCAACTCCATTTCCCGTAACGATGACGATAAATTGTTTTCAAGAGCATCAATGCTGTCAAAAACTC
>JAUSKU010000063.1 GCA_030646755.1 Deltaproteobacteria bacterium | reverse complement strand
ATCAAGGTTTGTTGTATCATCTTTCTACCCCCTCTTTGTGATATTGTGGTTTCACCTAACTGGTGAGGAGTATACCTCACTGAAACCCTTTATCCAAGAGGGGTTTTTGCGCTTTTGAGAGGGGAATGTCTATTTTAAGGGCTGACAGTATTTTCATCTATCCAGTTAAGATAATCCCTGGAGCCATTTACTATCGGGAGTGCTATTATTTCAGGGACCTTATAGGAGTGAAGGGACTTGACCTCTGTTTCCAGCCTTGCAAATAGTCCTTCAGTTGTCTTTGCTATCAGCAACAACTCCTTATCGTCGCATATCTTCCCTTCCCAGCGGTATATGGACCTGAGGCCAGGGATAATGTTCACACAGGCAGCCAGCCTCTTTTCCACCAACGCCTTGGCGATCTTCTCCCCCTCTTCAGGGGATGGGACGGTGATAAAAACGATGACATGTCCGGTCATAATATTATATCCTTTCTTCTACATTGAGAGGTTTTCTTGTTACTCCTTACTCCACTCATCCGCCAGTTTCTCCGCCTGCTTAAGGACAAGGGCAATGGCATCTTCCTGCTGGTCCGGCGGGTATTTCCATCTCTGCAAGGTGCGGCGCACGAGGATGCGGAGCCGCGCCCGGACGCTGTCGCGCACCTGCCAGTCCACGCTTGTGCTGTTGCGTAGCTTTTCTGTTATTTCCACGGCTATCTTCTTCAGTATATCATCGCCCAGTTCCCGCACGGCGCTTTCGTTGTTGGCCAGGGCATCATAGAACGCTATCTCGCCTTGGCTAAGGCCAAGCTTTTCATGGCGTTTAATATCCCCCTGGAACTCTTTGGCCAACTGGATGAGTTCTTCTATCACCTGGGCGGTTTCTATGGCCCGGTTGCGGTACTTTCGCAGGGTTTCCAGCAAGCGGTCGCCGTATTTCATCTCCTGGACCAGATTGTTTCTCGTGCGCGCCTTTATCTCGTCCCGCAGCAGTTTTTCGAGAAGTTCAACGGCCAGGTTCCTGCTCTTCATGTTACGCACTTCTTCCATGAACGTATCGTCAAGAAGCCCTATATTAGGCTTTTCCAGCCCCGCCAGCTTGAATATGTCCGCCACGCCATCGGCTATTACGGCATTATCAAGGATCTGTTTGAGCGCCGAGTTTTTGGCCTCGTCAGTGCGTTTTTTATCAACAGTGGTGTACTTGACAATGGCCGCCTTTACGGCAGACAAAAAGGCGATCTCCTTTCTGAGCGTATGCGCCTCGTCCAGGGTGCCGCATAGAGCGAAGGCCGCATTGATGTTTGACATGGCGTCAAGGAACTCCTTCTTGCGCTCTTTTTTCTTATTGTCTCCATCCAGCCTTAGAATATGGTCAATGGCCGGGATGAGCAGCTGTATGGCCCTGGTCTCATATGCGTTGTAATCAAATCCCTGGAACATCCCGCGCACAATATCCAGCTTCTCCAACAGTACCGCATACGCCTCTTCAGCCAGATTAGCAGGACGCCCCTTACCCTTGGATTCTGTATATGTCTTTAGGGCAAGCTTTAATTCATTGGCGATTCCCAGATAATCCACCACCAACCCGCCGGGTTTGTTCTTGAATACGCGGTTGACGCGGGCGATGGCCTGCATGAGGTTGTGCCCCCTCATAGGCTTGTCCACATACATGGTATGCACGCATGGGGCATCAAAGCCGGTGAGCCACATGTCCCGCACAATCACCATCTTTAAAGGGTCTTTCGGGTCTTTGAATCGGGTCTCTAAACGCTTTTTCTGCATCTTACTATATACGTGCGGTCTCAACAGCGCCCTGTCCGACGCAGAGCCGGTCATTATTATCTTGATGGCTCCCTTGTCTACATCTGGGTCATGCCATTCAGGACGCAGCCTTTTGATTTCATTGTAGAGGTTCGCGCATATTTCCCGGCTCATGCAAACCACCATTCCCTTCCCTTCAATAGTTGCCGTGCGTTCCTCGAAGTGCTTGACCAGGTCTTCTGCTACTTCCGCTAAGCGTGGGTCTGCTCCCACCAGCTTTTCCAGGGCCGCCCATTTGCTCTTGGTATTTTCCCTTGCCGCAACGTCCTCTTCGTCTTCAATGACCTCTTCCACGTCCTCATTGAGCTTATCAATCTCGGCCCTGTTGATATCCAGCTTGGCAAGGCGGCTTTCGTAATAGATAGGAACCGTTGCGCCGTCATCCACGGCATCCTGAATGTCGTAGATGCTGATGTAATCCCCGAATACCGAACGGGTGTCCTTGTCCTCAAGGGAGATCGGAGTTCCTGTAAAACCGATAAAGGAGGCATTAGGCAGGGAGTCGCGCAGGTGCCGGGCAAAACCGAACTTGTATTTTCCCGTCTTTGTATCCAGCTTTGCATCAAGCCCATACTGGCTGCGGTGGGCCTCATCGGAGATGACGACAATATTGGAACGCAGGTTTAATTCAGGGTGTTTCTCTTCTTTTTCCATCAATGAAAACTTCTGGATGGTGGTAAAGACTATCCCGCCCGACTGGCGGGAGGCAAGGAATTGCCGCAGGTCGTCGCGGCTCTCCACCTGCACCGGTGCCTGCTTGAGCAGGTCTCTTGCCCCCTTAAAGGTCTGAAAGAGCTGGTTGTCAAGATCGGTGCGGTCTGTTACCACTAAGATAGTCGGGTTGTTCATCTCCGGTTGTTGCAGCAACTTCCCTGCATAACAGACCATTGATATGCTCTTGCCCGAACCTTGCGTATGCCAGACCACCCCTGCCTTTCGTGAGCCCGGCACCACTTCACGCCCGTACTGCGTGCGCCCATCATGACCGGTGAATTCATCCCCTCTCGATGCGATGACGGTGACACGAACCGCCTCACGCACTGCATGGAACTGGTGATAACCGGCAATCTTCTTTATGACCTTGTCGCCGTCCTGTTCAAACAGCACGAAATGTCGGATGTAATCAAGTAGAAGCTCCCGGTCAAAGAATCCTTTAACGACCTTTTCCAGCTCATACTCAAGCAACGGCCTGTCATCCTCGTTCTTAATGGTCCTCCACGGCATGAACCATTCTTTAGTAGCAGTAAGGGAGCCGATACGGGCAGTGATGCCATCGGATACCACCATTGCCTCGTTAAAGACGAAAAGATCGGATATCTCCTCCTTGTAGGTCTGCAACTGGTTGTAGGCATCCCAAACATCCGCCCCTTCATCGGCAGGGTTCTTGAATTCGATCACGCCGATTGGCAGGCCATTTATAAATACCACCAGATCAGGCCGACGGTTCATCTTCGTGCCCTGCACCGTGAACTGATTGATCACAAGAAACTGGTTGTTGTCGGGGTTCTGGAAATCAATCAACTGGACATGGTCGGCCTTCTTTTCGTCTTTGTCGGTATATTCCACAGGGATGCCGTCCAGCAGGTAGTGTTGCAGGTTCCTGTTGTTCTGGATGAGGACTGGATGTTCAGGCTTGGTAAGGTGATGGACAACCTGTTCTTCTAATATGGCCGCGGGGATATGCGGGTTGATACGTTGCAGGGCATCCAGCAGGCGCCCGGTAAGTACAACCTGCCGATAATCTATACGCTCAGGCGCCTCGCCGTCATGGGCGATCTCCGGCCCAAAGGAGTACTCATAGCCTCCTTCGCGGAACCAGGTCAGACAGAGTTGTTCGAGTTGGTCTTCGTTAATCATCTATGGATTTTCCTTTATGATTTCAATAACATTTATACCTATCTGCTGTATCTATCTATTTTTCATTTGACTTTATTTCCTTAAGGATATAAAGTCAACCTATAGGCTGGTCACTGCGTAGCGGGGGCCGGCCTGATTTATTTTGGCAAAGTGACAAGTCCGAATCCTTCATATCTTCCCTTGCCATTCCTCCTGAATTTTGATTCTATAATACGGAAATCTTCCTTGACAGACCGCCCTGAAATGCAACGGCCGATGGGGGACACAACGAGATCTGCCAGTTGTAACCCTGCCATGTTTTCCGTTTTGCTTTTTAAATTGAGAGCTACAATGCGCCTATCAATATCGGCGGCATGTATATAACGCGTCCCTTTGATTTTCAGATTCAGCCAAGCCAGTTCTAATTCTCTATCCAGAATCGGATCGCGCTTTTCGGCGACAACAACGCCGCCATTGCTTACATTCCCTATCTCCATGCAAAAACGCTCTACCAGGACATCCAGGCTCAAAAGATATGGGTCTATGGCGGCTATTCCGTATCTTGCCAGATGGTGATCTTTCTTTATAGCGCAGGCTATGACAGTATAATTCAGGGTATGCATCAGTTCGTTCAACTCGCGATAGAAACGCTCCCTGAATTGTTGTTCCTTCATTCTTTCGAAGCCATTCCGGTTTCTTGTGATATCCGCTGTATGTAAAATAATGTCGTCGCTTCCGAACAGCCGCAGCTTAAAATCTCGGAGGGCATCAGTAAGCGCACCTTCAGCATAATTCTTGTCTACAATTACACCACCCAGGACAAACAGCGGATAATCAGGGTCAATGATAGATAAATTGTGATCGCCTGACTCATCGAGAAACATAACCTTCACGCATCGGCCTCCGCCATCCGGTGGGTGTTGCTTAGAGTGATTTCCCCGGAGAGGAGTTTTGGAAGGAGTGAATCGCGCATTTCTGACAATGATGAAGATTCTAAAGCAGATTCAGTTATCTTTTCGTAAATAATTTTTGCAATCCTCACATAATCATCAACTAACTCTTTACTAGGTACCAATACGTTTATGAGTCTGAAATTCGTTTTACTAATTTCAGCAAATGTACTCCCACTAGATCGTTGTTTGATTTCATCCATCACCGAAGCAGTCCATTGCAGCACAAACTCTGGCTTCAACCTACGATTACATTTCATGGCAATAAAACCTTGATTTATTGCCGTTGGTATTTTCGAAAGCACGAGATAGCCAACAGGTGCGCGTGAGGACAATAAAACTGTATCTACCGGTAGCAAGCCGGAACTAATTTGTCCAATACCGGCCTCTGTCAATTTTCTTTCTGTGCTTAACAATATTTTATCTGCCAAACCTGAAAGATCTTTTGGTGTTGTCCAGTGATAGGTTCCACTATCCCAAAATACGCCATTTTTAGTACTCGGAGTCCCTCCTCCTACAACATCTACTTCATTCCCAATCGTACTCCACACCCACCCGCTCGGGATCTCTCCCAACTCCGTCTCCACCATCTCATCAGGAAACAACACAGCAGTGGCTTTTATCTGGTCGAACTGCTCGCGGGGGAGTTGGTCGAGTTCTTCGTCGCTCTTTCCGCTGATGGCGCGCATGGCGGAGCGTTCGGGGTCTTGGCCATTTTCTTTCGCTTCGATTTTGGCTTTGACCGGCTCGAAATCCACAAACCATGATTTGAAGATGGCCTGGGCAGTCTGTTCAAGGGTTTGGTTTATTTGGCGGTTGAGTTGGATTTTGTCGTCTAAATCCTCAAGCACTTTTGATATTTGCTTTTGTATCTCCAATGGCGGAAGTCTAAATGTAAAATCACGCATCAATTTGAGTGATACGTTTTTAATGGTTGAACCAGTTGCAAGTGAATTTATGTAATTTTGAAAATATTTACTGGTAACCACATATCGAATAAATTGCTTATCTACGTCTTCCAGCACATTGAAGTAGCAAGCACTTTTTCCCAGAAATACTTTTTCGCCGTTATATAATCCTATATTCCCAATCGTACCGTTTATAGACACAAGGATTGTTCTGTCATTAAGGTTTTTCTTGTACTTAAGGTACTCTTCTTTAGAGGCGCGTTTTGTTTTTTCGTCAATAATTATTTTCCCATTACTCAGGTTATTTCCGTTTATAAAGGAATACTCTCCTTTTTCCTCATACTTCGGAGTTCCATGAATACCATCACCAAGAATGGATGTAATATCCTCAAGTCTTACTTCTTGCCAATCAGCACTCATACCCCAACTCCGCCAAGTTCCTTTCCGGGATGTTCTTCTAATTTTATATCCTTCTTCACCCGCAAGAAAACCACATACTCACCCTGCACATCCAGCGCCAATAGCTGTCCAGCCTTCAAGGCGGCAAGGTGGTCGGGGTTCAGTTCGATAACTTCCTGATTCCAACGTTTTCCGAAAGGTTGCTCGGTTTCTTCAACATTGCAAACTTTGGAGACAATAGCAGTGCGGAGATCAGGTTCTGTCATTTCCACCCTCCAGATATCCTTCGACAAGCTCAGGATGAACGGTATTTACTTTTTCCGTTCGTGGTGAGCCTGTCGAACCACTAAACCCTTTAGACTTCATACCCCAACCCCGCCAAGTTCTTCTTGATCTCCTCTTCCAGCTTGTCGCTTTGCTCAAACTGCGTTTTCAGTTGTGCGGTGAGGCGCGCCATCTTTTCCGCGAAGGGCGAGCCGTCCTCTTCCTCTTCGGCTGCGCCCACGTAACGGCCAGGGGTGAGGACATAGTCATGATGTTTTATTGCCTCGAGCTTTTCTGATTTACAGAATGCTGGAACGTCTTCGTACCCTTCGCCTGTGCGCCATTTCTGGAATGTCCCTGCGATCTTTTCAATATCTTCTTTGGTGAAGTCACGCAGCACACGGTCCTTCATGAAACCCAAATTGCGGGCGTCTATGAAGAGGACCTCGCCGCTGCGATCCTTAAGTCCACCCTCACCCCGGCCCTCTACCGCTCCGGGTATAAATCCCTGAGGGCGAGGGGGGCGTGCCTTTTTGTTTTTGGTGAGAAACCAGATGCAGGCGGGGATTTGGGTGTTGGTAAAGAGTTGGCCGGGGAGCGCCACCATGCATTCGACACGGTCTTCTTCCAGAAGTTTCTTGCGAATCTCCCCTTCGTTGTTCGTATTGGAACTCATAGAACCGTTGGCAAGAAGGAGGGCCATGCTGCCGTTGGGTGCCAGATGATAGAGCATATGCTGCATCCATGCAAAATTGGCGTTCCCTGCCGGTGGAATGCCGTATTGCCAGCGGGGATCGTCATCTTTGACGCCGCTGTTCCACTCCTTCATGTTGAATGGCGGATTGGCCATGACGAAGTCGGCGCGCAGGTCCGGGTGTTTGTCATTGCTGAATGTATTGGCCGGTTCGCCTCCGAAGTTGAAGTCTATGCCGCGGATGGCCATGTTCATCGCAGCCAGCCGCCATGTGGTCGGGTTGGACTCCTGGCCGTATACGGATATATTCCCCAGCTTTCCGCCATGTTCCTCAATGAATCTTTCACTTTGCACGAAGAAGCCGCCGGAGCCCATTGCCGGGTCATATACACGGCCTTTATACGGTTGAAGCATCTCGACAATGAGGGTGACTATGGCCTTGGGGGTAAAATACTGGCCCCCCTTTTTCCCTTCCGCCAGAGCGAACTGGCCGAGGAAGTATTCGTAGACATGGCCGAGGATATCCTTGGCCTTGAGGCTCTCGTGGTGGAACGGGATGGTGGCTATGAGGTCTATGAGTTCTCCGAGCTTGGCGGGCTCTATTTGCAGTTGGATATAGGTTTTGTTGAGAACGCCCTTGAGCTTCGGGTTTTCCTTCTCTACATGGTCGAGGGCGGTGTCTATGAGCCAGCCCACGGAGCGCATCTTGACAGTTTTAGTTTCACCGTTTTTTATGGTAATTTCCGTGCCTATTGGAAGCTTGGCGTTGTTTTGCAGCGTCTTCCAGCGGGCGATCTCCGGGACCCAGAATACATTTTTCTCGGTGTAGTAGTCGCGGATCTCCAACTCTTCCGCAATCAGCTTTTCGTCATCGCCTATGTAGTAGTCATGAGCTGGATCACGAAAGCTCGCCTCCAGCTCCTTCCGGCGCTCAGCAAACGCATCACTGACGTATTTGAGAAAGATAAGACCGAGGACTGCGTGTTTGTATTGCGATGCATCCAGATTAGACCGGAGCTTGTCGGCGCTGTTCCAGAGTTTCTTGTCCAAACTGTCTAAGAATTCCTGTCCTTCCCGATCCATAAAATCCTCTCCCGGTGGGCTATGTCCACCCTACCGTCTTACACGTCGATTAAGGTTATCTCTTTTATGTCTTTAAAATCCTTGCCATTGAATGTCATCAAGTGGCGGATGTCATTATCAAGCATTGTTGCAACGATATTCATGTCATGAACCTTCTGGCGCAGGGTGCCGTACTTTTCAAGCAGATGGAGCAAGGATTGGATAGTCGTGTCGCTCTCGGAGGCTAATCTGAAATATTCCAGGAACTCTTTTATCTTCTTTACGGCCTGTTTGTTTGAAAGCGGTTTTTTGAAGATGGTTGAATTGGTTGAAATGGCGAAAAACTCTCTTAATATCTGCGGCGTGACATATACGATTACCCCTGAATCTGCAAAAGAATCGAGCATCTTAAGGGATTTCAGATGCTTGGCTTCATCGAAGTCTTGAAATGTTGCATGGATAAGGATATTTGCGTCTATGCAAACGCTGTTAAATCCTTTCTGCATAGGCATCTTCCCTGGAGAAATCCCTCAGCTTGCCTTCGCATTTATAAACCGTTAACTTCCGCGCAGGCCTCTCCTTTCGCCCAATAGTGACAGAGGAGACAATCTCTTCCTTCAGCAAATGAACGATCCTTGCCAGCCTCTCTTGCTGAAAGACAGGCAATCCTTGAACCTCTTTCAGAATTTTTTCTTCGTATACAGTTTTTGTTTGCATAATTATCCCTTAAAGAAAATTATCACAGAAATATGGGAACAAGCAAGAAGAAATACCCGTCACAGCGGAACCTCTCCAGCAACCCTTATATACTTCTTATCCGCCCACCCTACACTCTGTGTCTTCCATATATCAACCTCAGCCCCTCCAGCGTCAGAAACGGCTCTACATGCTCTATGACTTCTGTCTCATGGGAAATCAGGCCTGCCAGACCTCCTGTGGCTATAACCAGGGGAGAGGACTTCATCTCATCCTTTATCCTTTTCACCATCCCCTCTACAAGGCTTACATATCCGAAGAAAAGCCCGGACTGCATGCTTGCCACGGTGTTTTTCCCTATGGCCGTCTGCGGTCTGGAAATATCAACCTTTGGGAGTTTGGATGTCCTCTGGAAAAGGGCCTCTGCAGAAATGGCAATCCCAGGAGATATGGCCCCTCCCAGGTATTCACCTTTTTGAGACACGCAGTCAAAGGTAGTGGCGGTGCCGAAGTCTATTATTATAAGGGCCTGTCTGTATTTTTCATACCCTGCTACCGCATTAACGATCCTGTCTGCACCAACCTCTCTCGGATTGTCATAAAGTACAGGCATTCCTGCATCTATATCCTCGCCGACCACCAGAGGAGTCATGCCGAAGCATCCTTTGCATACCTCCTTCATGGTTTCAAGGAGAGGAGGCACAACGCAGGAGATTATCCCGTCCTTTATATCGTCAAGGGATATCCCTTTTGAGGAAAGGAGACACCTTAAGAATACGGTGTACTCATCAACGCCGCGGTCCTTGAGGGTCCCCATTCTGAAATGGGCAGCGAGTTCCTTCCCTTTATATACACCAAAGGCTATGCTGGTGTTTCCTATGTCGATTGTTAGTAACATATATTTTTTTCCTCCCTCTCCCTTGACGGGATTTATGCCCGGATGGGTAGAGGGTTGGGGTGAGGGTGAAGCAGCACATTAACCCCCTCCCCTCAATCCCCTCCCGCCAGTGGAGGGGAGATATTTAATTATCGCACCATCGTTACATCCCCTGCAACAACCCTCTCTATCCTACCTGTGGGAAGCCGCAGGAGAAGCGCCCCGTCGGTGTCAAGCCCCAGGGCGACCCCTTCCTTTGTCTCCTTAAGGAATGAGACCCTTATATACTTCCCTGCCATGATGGAGAGCCTCTCCCATTCTGTTATTATGGGACCGAAGCCATCAGCCTTGAAAATCTCGTACCACTTCTCCAACTGCCTGAAAAGTTCCTGGACAAGGGGGACCCTTTCAATTGTCCTTCCTGTCTCATTTTTTATAGAAGTTGCAACCTTTGCGACATCAGGGGGAAGGGAGTTAATATCCATGTTTATATCTATCCCTATTCCCAGGACTATAAAGTTCACCATGTCGGCCTCTGAGTCAAGTTCCATCAGTATCCCAGCAACCTTCCTGTTCCTTATTAGGAGGTCGTTGGGCCACTTGATGTCAGGTAGTATCTTTGTCGCCTTTTCAATGGCCCTGGCTGTTGCAACTGCTGCAAGGAGTGTTATCTGTGAGGCGGAAGAGGGGGCTATCTTTGGTCGTAACACTATGGAGGCATAGACATTAACGCCCTTGGGTGATTCCCACTTTCTTCCGAGGCGTCCTTTCCCTTTTCTCTGCCCTTCTGCCACAATTACAGTCCCTTCCGGCGCTCCGTGAAGGGCAAGCTCAAATGCCTTTGTATTCGTGGAATCGGTCAGCGAGAAGGCATGGATCTTTTTCCCGATATACTTTGTCTTTAGTCCGCTTTCTATCTCAGCCGAAGTCATAAGGTCAGGTGATGAAAGGAGCCTGTAGCCGAGGTTAGGGATGGCATCTATCTCATAACCGGCCTTTCTCAAATTTCCCATGTGTTTCCAGACAGCAGTCCTTGATAGGTCAAGGTTCTTGCCGATCTCTACCCCGGAGGTATAAACACCCCTGTTTTCTTTTAAT
This sequence comes from Deltaproteobacteria bacterium, assembly GCA_030646755.1. Classification (GTDB taxonomy): domain Bacteria; phylum Desulfobacterota; class JAENJC01; order JAENJC01; family JAENJC01; genus JAUSKU01. The sequence goes on along the minus strand of JAUSKU010000063.1, from coordinate 10,888 downwards.
AGCTTTAGTATCTTTTCATCGAACGTCGGCTGTTCGACTTTCATTCCTGACCCCTGACCACCGGCCCCTGGCCACAGATTTCCATAGATATATCCATTGACCTTGCGGAATGGGTTATGGCCCCGACTGATATGAAATCTACCCCTGTCTCTGCTATCTGTCTCACGTTTTCCAGATTGACCCCGCCTGAGGCCTCTATCAACGCCTTTCCGTCTATCATCTTTATTGCATCTCTCATGGTATTTATGTCCATGTTGTCCAGCATTATTATATCTGCTCCGGCGGCTAAGGCCTCTCTCACCTGCTCTATAGTCTCCGTCTCCACCTCTATCTTAAGGGTATGAGGGGCCTTTTCCCTGGCCCTTCTGACCGCCTCTTTTATATTTCCAACCGCAGCAATGTGGTTGTCCTTTATCAGTATCCCGTCAAACAGGCCAAAGCGGTGGTTCTTTCCGCCTCCGACCCTTACGGCATATTTTTCCAGGGCCCTGAGACCAGGGGTCGTCTTTCTTGTATCAACTATTTTAGCAATGGTATCTTCTATCCTTTTGACATATTCCCTTGTCAGGGTTGCAATGCCGGAAAGCCTCTGCATGAGGTTCAGGGCGAGCCTTTCTGCCGTAAGAAGGGAAGCCAGTTCACCTGATACAATGGCTATTACGGTACCTGGAAGCAATTCGCTCCCGTCTGCATGACCGGCAGTAAAGGAAGTCGCATGGTCTACCTGCTTAAAGACCTCTCTTGCCGCATCTATCCCTGCAAGGATCAACCTCTCCTTGGCGATGATTTCGGCCCTTCCCTTTAGTCCCCTTGGGATCAGTGCCTCTGTTGTTATGTCCCCAGGGCCGATGTCTTCTTTAAGTGCCTCTGCTATAAAGCTGCTTATATCTCTCATGTTTGAAAAATACAGAAAATCGAAGGGATTGTCAAATACGTGGAAGGAAGAGTCAGAAATAATGCCTCCTAAGAAATGATCCTTTTCATCTCCTCTATGGTCTTTTTATAATCCTTGCTGCCGAAGACGGCTGAACCGGCAACAAATGCATCGGCCCCTGCCTTTGAAATCTCGGCAATGTTTTCGAGGGTCACACCTCCATCTACCATAAGCTCGACCTTCAACCCCCTCTTGTCCAAGATATTTCTCATCTCTGCAATCTTTGGAAGCATGGTTTTTATGAACTTCTGTCCCCCAAAACCGGGATTGACGGTCATGAGAAGCACCAGGTCCACATCCCCAAGGATATGATCCAGAAGGGAAAGAGGTGACGAGGGATTCAGGGATACCCCTGCCCTTACTCCCTGCTCTTTTATGAAGCCGACCGTCCTGTGAAGATGCACGCATGCCTCTGCATGTACCGTTATTATGTCGCTCCCCGCCTTGGCAAAGTCCGCTATATATTTGTCAGGGGTCTCAATCATAAGGTGGACATCGAGAGGCAGTTTTGTCACCTTTCTTATGGCAGCCACCACCGGCGCGCCTATGGTTATATTCGGGACAAAGTGGCCGTCCATCACGTCAATATGGATGTAATCAGCCCCGGCGTTTTCAACCGCCTTTATCTCTTCGCCAAGACGTGAGAAATCAGCAGAAAGTATGGATGGCGCAATCTTCTTTTTCATTAGTCACTCCTTTTACTGGCTCTTATGCCTCTGCTCTCCCTCAGGGACATACCACTTTATAAAGTTATGCATAATCCCGGCTGGGGCAGGCTCTATCCCGCGGAAACGGGCACTAACTACAGGCAAGGCATCCGGGACATATAAAAATGTATAAGGTGCGTCATCAGCCAGTATCTCCTGAAGGCGATAGTAGTATTTCTTACGCTCCTCCTGGTCGAAGGTCTCCCTGGCCCTTACAAGGAGTTCATCTGCCTCAGGGTTCTTGTAGGTAATGAAGTTGAGCTCCTTCACCTGTGTCTTGCTTGAATGCCAGATATCAAAGAGATCCGGGTCCTGGCCAATGGTCCACCCCAGTACCACGGCCTCGAAGTCCTTCTTGTCTATCCTTTGCAGGAATGCAGCCCACTCCATAACCCTTGGTTTTACGTTTATCCCTATCTCCTTTAGCCTCTTCTGGATTATCTCCACAGTCTTGGCCCTGCTTTCGTTCCCCTGGTTCGTCATGATGGTGAACTCGAACGGTTTCCCGTCCTTTTCCAGTATGCCGTCACCGTTTGCGTCCTTCCATCCGGCCTCTGCCAGAAGCTCCCTGGCCTTCTGCTGGTTATAATCATATCTCTCCACCTTGTCATTATAAACCCACGTCCCCGGCTTATAAGGCCCAGTAGCTGCCTTTCCGAGCCCCAGCAGCACCCCGTCAACAAGCTCCTGCTTGTCTATGGCATATGATATAGCCTTCCTTACCCTCTTGTCCTGAAACATCTGATTAGTAAGGTTATATCCCAGGTAGGTGTATGCAAATGCCAGGTAGCGGTACCTATTAAAATTCTTCTTAAAATCCGGAAATTCCGTCTGCCTCGCATATTGCAAAGGGGTGAGCCCTGTGTTATCGACGCCACCCGATTTAAGCTCCAGGAAAAGTGTAGCCTGATCTGGGATTATCCTGTAAACATAGCGCTCTATATAAGGCCTCCCCTCCCAGTAGTCGGGATTGGCCTCAAGGACAATCTTTTCTCCGGTCTTCCATTCTACAAATTTGTAAGGGCCGGTACCTATAGGGTGCCTTGCCAGCTTGGACTTGGCTATATCCTTACCCTCCAGCAGATGCCTTGGTAAGATGCCGGACCCCCATGAGGCCAGGGCCGGGGCGAATGGCTTTGGATATGTCACCTTGAATGTATATTTATCCAAGACCTCCGCCTTCTTGACCATCAGGAAGTCCCCTGAATAGGCCGTTGGGGTCTTAGGGTCTATCGTCACTTTGTAAGTATACATGACGTCGTCAGCCGTAAAATCAGCGCCGTCATGCCATTTTACCCCTTTCCTGAGATGGAATGTTATCTCAAGGCCGTCCTTTGATACTTCCCATGATTCAGCCAGCTCTCCTTCGAGCTTCAGGTTCTTGTCGTAGCGGACAAGGCCGTTGAATACAAGGCCCGCTATCTCATGGGATGCGCTGTCGGAGGCCAGTAGAGGAATGAGGTTGGATGCGTCACCTATGGAGCCGACTACTATGGTATCGCCGTAAGCAGGAGGTTCTTCGGCCCTCTTTATCTCATGTGGCGCCTCTGCTTTTTTACAAGCAGATACCGCAAGGACAATAATAATAACTAAGGACTTCCACTGAAAGGTTTTCAATCCATCCTCCTGCATAGTTACCAAGAAGACCATAAGTAAGAAGACATAAAAAACAAGACCCTTCGCTTCGCTCAGGGTGACAGTAGTGGGTTTGTCATTCTGAGGCGGAGCCGAAGAATCTTGCCTTACTTATGAACTCATTAGTATCCTTATATCATAAAAAAGTTTTTCAATAGCACATGGAGAATTCTGTTGTCAAGTAATTTATTACATTTATTACTACATATATTTAGTACAATTGAGTCGCAGGATTCAAAATGGGCAATATACGAAGCAATAGGTATTGTAATAAAATACTAATGACCTATACTTGCCCTTTTCCTTATCTCTTTAGCCTTGTCAACTTCCCCTTTATCCTCATAGAGTTGCGCCAGATTCCCCATCGCGTCAACGTCTTTGTTGTTCAAGTAGACTGCCTTTTCAAGATACTTGATTGCCGAATCAAGGTCTCCAGTCTTAAATGACAGAAAACTCAGTAACTTGTAAGTGTCAATAGCGTATTTCGAATATTCGTTTATTTGTATGACCTTTTTTAATTCCTCTATAGCCTTACTTGAAAGCCCCAACTTCCTATATGTTACCGCAGCAAAATAATGGATCTTCTCATCGGATACCGAGGCAGTTGACTTATCAAGCTCTGATATACCATTTTGATTGTCGCCAATAAGTAAATAAAATTGGGCAACATAAAAATGTTCCCAGGGAGTTGAAACGGCTTTTTTTGCTACTTCAGGGTCATTGTAGATATGTCCATTCATCTGGAGTAGAAAAAGTATCTTATCCCGATCAATATAAGAAGGTACCTCCATTGGCCATATGCCACTCGCCATATCATAAGGTTCAAAGAATAGCTTAAAAAATTTAGCGCCAAAATGTTGCCGTGGAGGGAAGTTGATAAAGCGATATACTCTATCGGGCGGATATTTCACAACCAAATTCTTTATCTCATTAAAGGCCCCTCTTGTTTCGTTGGTTACCTTATCCCACCTGTTTTGAGTCCTCTGGTTCCAATAGACATTATAACCAATAAATGCAACTACCAGCATAGCGAATAAGGCTCTATCCCTACCTTTGCGTGTTATCGCATAATAAGAATTATCCCGCCGATAAACATAGCAAACCCGAGGTTACCAAGGTATAAGCGGTGACTAATACTATCCGTCAGAGGGAGCGGATTTGCCAGGAAATTCCAGTGAATTATAAAAAGTGGGAAGACCCCAATTAGCATCAGCAGCACCCCGAGACGTCCGAGACCGGAAGAACTCCCTTTTATCAAGATTATGACAAAAGCGGAAAACAAGAGTACGGAAAGTAGTAACAAAGCGGGATTAACTGGTAAAAGACCTTCCGGAATTAGCAACGTCATGGGAACCTTAACGGCATTAAGAATTATTCTACTAAAATCTATCTGACCGGATACACTGATGGGAGAATTGTCCAGGAGCAAGACAAGATACCCTAAAATGATCGAGGCAAAAGGGATATATTTAGATAAATGTTTAATAGGGATTTTTGACTTGCTATGGTATTTTTCTATGAAGAAAAGTGCCAAAGGTAAGGTCAGGGCGGTCCCTTTTGAGGCAAGACTCAAAATAAATAGGAGAATTGAAGACACATAATGATAATGCTTTCCCTTTCTCAAGAAGGAAAGGAATGCTATTAGGGAGAGTATGTAGAAGGAGAACATCACGGTATCCACATAGGCTGATGGCCACACGACCGCATTAGTGATTGAAAAACTTGTCGCAAAAAAAAGACCGACCAATGTCGCCAAGGTTAAGTTATTGCCTAGAAGAAAGACAAAGTAGACGACAAGGTAAGAATTGATTATATGCAGGATAAGATTAATTAAGTGATATCCAAACGGGTTTAGGCCAAACAATTTGTAATTGATCCAGAATATAATATGGATTAGCGGTGTGAAATAGTCAGGTGGAAGTGGTGTTAACTGGGCGTATGGGGATGGAGGATGGACAACCGGATTAAATATCGACAATGACCTCAACTCCAGAATCTTAACCTGGTCAAGCCATTCAAAGTCATCGGAGAAAAAGAAATTATCGAGCATCCTCCAATAAAGGACAGTTGCCAGCGCCCCTATTAGCAATAATAGGAGGAAGGAGCGTCTTTTGGAGATATTATTTATGTCAAATAACATGTGCCAACAAACCCCTCATTTTAAGAAACTATCATTGCCTATTGCTGTTTTCAGGCGGCGTAAGGACAAAGAATTCATCCGCCGCTTCTACGTTCAACTCTATGTCTTCATAGCTTATATAAAGGGTGTCCGGTTTATTGAGGAACTGGACCTTTATCTCCTTTGGGAAAGGCACATTGCCGACATCCTGATAGTTGCTAAACGTAACAGAGGCGGCCACACCCCTTTCCCCGTCCATTATCTCGCTCTTCATGAGACGCAATGTCTTGGCATCCACAGAGATCATCTGCCTTTTGAATCCGTCGGGAGAACGTAAATTAAGGATATAGGCGTTTTCAGATTCCGAGAACTCAACGTCACTGTTTCCGTATTTGATTAGAGAAGTGCCTCCCAGGAGTATATTGGTTAATTCTTCCGTCCCCACCAGATTTAGAGGAAAAGGAAGAGACACATCATGGGATGAGACATTACCTTTATAAAACACGCTCTCTGCCGGTTTATATATACTGAGAAGAGATCCGTCTATGGCAAGGATAAGAACAGGACTTCCGAATAAACCAACTGTCTCAGCCCTGATTTTGGAAGGTCTTTTTGCAACCACAATCTCCTTGACATTAGTCTTCTTGCCGTTATAGACCGCCTTAACACTTGCCATTCCTCTCAGGGAATGCACCTTCTCTCGGCCCTCCTCCAGGATACTGATTATTTCATCGGCAGTAATGGGAAGGGCTTTTGAAGGCCTGACCTCATGCCTGACGGCACAACCGGCAAGATAAACAGCAAACACTGTGAATAGTACGACGTGAGACGTAAGACGTAAACTATTTTTCTTACTTCTTGCTGACCACTGACCACTGACCACTGACCACTCGCTCTCGCTCATTTCTTCATCTCTAACCTGAGTTTGTCGGCCTTTTCCTTTAGTTTCACATTCTCAGGGTCAAGCTTCTCTGCCTTTTCATAAAACTCCAGCGCCTTCCGCTTATCGCCAGCGGCCAAGTAAATGTCCCCCACATGCTCATTTATTATAGGGTCATCAGGAACGAGGCGAACAGCCTCCTTGATTGTTCCCAGTGCATCATTTAACTTACCTTTCTTGTAAAGCACCCAGGCCAGACTGTCAGTGATATATCCGTCTCCAGGCTTAAGCTCAAGGGCCTTTCTTATCATCTCCTCGGCTTCATCCAGGTTAATACCCTTGTCGGCATATGAGTAACCCAGGTAGTTAAGGGAGCTGATATGGCCGGGGTCAACCTCTATGGCCTTTTTCATGGCGGACACCATGTCTTCAAACCTCTCCAGCTTATCGTAAGTCGCGCCGAGGTTGAAATAATTCCCTGCGTTCTGAGGCTCCAGCCTCACCGTCTCTTTAAACGCATCTACAGCACATTTATAATCCTTCTTTTCCTGGCAGAGGGAGCCCAACAGCGACCAGACCGTCACCCTTTCAGGCTCAATTTTGAGAGCCTCTTTTGCATAGCCTATGGCCTCATCGAACCTCTTCTTCTGGGCAAGGGAAGAGGCCAGATATACCAGGGCATCAACATAGACATCGGAGCCCTCCGGTATCTTCTTTAACTCTTCAATAGACCTTTCTGTTTCCCCCTTTTCACCATAGGCCAGGGCAATAAAATACCTGGCTCTGTGGACGTCAGGCTTGACAGCCAGGATAAACTGAAACTCGGCTATCGCCTCGTCAGTCCTGTCCTGCTCCAGATATATAAGCCCTATCTTTAACCTGGCATCTATGTTCCCGGTCTCAAACCTCTCGATCTCCTTAAATTCTCCCAGGGCCTCACCGAGTTTCTGCTGCCTCACGTAAAGCTCACCAAGCTTGTTTCTGAGCTTCACATTATGCCCCTGAAACTGGAGCAACTCCTTGTACATATCAATGGCCTTGTCGATCTTGCCCTGAATCTCATATACCAGCGCCAGGTCCAGCATGGCGGAATCAAAATTAGGCTTTATCTCCAATGCCTTTTTAAAATAAATCTCCGCCTCAGAAAAAAGCTTCTTTCCTGCATAGACCCTCCCAAGATAGTAATTCCCAAGGAGGGATTCCGGGTCTATCTTAAGAAGCTCATTCATTATATTCAGTGCCTTATCATACTCCTCCATCTCTGCATAGATGGTCCCCAGGAAAAAATATGCCTCAGGTTTTTCAGGGTCTATGGAAATGGCAGTTTTATATTCGTTCTCGGCCTTGGCGGTATTCTTTGTTACGGAATACAGCCCTCCCAGAAGCATTCTCGCCTCAAGAAAATACGGGTCCAAAGAAACGGCCTCATTTGCTTCCCTTATTGCATCATCTATTAACCCTTTCCTTGCATAAAGAGATGCAAGGCTCGTATGAAGGAAAGGAGATTTCTGGTCATAATAAAGGGCCTTTTTGTGCTCCTCAATGGCGCCGTCAACATCGCCCTCCTGCGACTTAAGCTGGGCCTGTGTGAAATGCAGATAGGCCTTTGGCGGAGCTATCCTTTCCTCCGGCCGACTCAAGGTCTCGGTCTTGACCAGGGACATCTTCACGGCAGGAGCAGCACATGCGGAAAGCAACAGGGGGAAAGCTATCAGGAGTCTACAAATCTTCATACTTTACCTCTACCTTTACCTTTGCTCCCACCTTTGACCATCTTATTTTCTTCGTCCACAAGGACCAGCTTTGGAGAGAACCCCTTCAACTCTTCTTCGTCCATAGATACATAGGTAGCAATTATGAGCAGGTCGCCCCTGTGGGCCTTCCTGGCAGCTGCTCCGTTGAGGCAGATCGTACCGGAACCCCTTTCACCTTTTATGGCATAGGTCTCAAAGCGGTTGCCGTTGGAAATATTGTATATCTTCACCTGTTCAAAAGGGATAATATCCGCCGCCTTCATAAGGGTCTCATCAATGGTTACGCTCCCCTCATATTCCAGGTTGGCGTCTGTTACTGTCGCCCTGTGTATCTTAGATTTCAGCATTATTCTTTGCATCTTAACCCCCGTGTCATGTCTTACGTCTTACGTAATTTTATATTATCTATCAGCCTCGTCTCCCCTACCCTGACAGCCGTAGCAAGAAGGGCCTCATCTTCCACCCTTTCCATATCTTCCATCATCTCTACATCCACTAATTTAATATAGTCCAAAACAACCATAGGTTCAATCTCTATCACCCTCTTTGCCTCATTCAAAAGCACACCGGCAGACCTCTCCCCTTCTTCAAAAAGCTTCTTCGCCGCCCGGAGTGCCCTGTAAATGTTCAGGGCCGCCCTCCTCTCCTCCTGACTCAGATAGGAATTTCTTGAACTCATGGCAAGGCCGTCAGCCTCCCTCACGATAGGCATCCCTATGACATCCAGATCCATATTCAGATCTTTGACAAGCCTCTTTATGGTGACAAGCTGCTGGAAGTCCTTTTCCCCGAAGATTGCATAGTCAGGCCTGACGAGATTAAACAGCTTCGCGACCACCGTTGCCACACCCCTAAAATGACCAGGCCTGGATAATCCGCAGAGGTTTTTGGTCACCTTTTCAACATCCACATAGGTCTGGTAATTCTCGGGATACATCTCCCCGGCGCTTGGGACAAAGAGGATGTCAACCCCCTCCCCTTTGCATAATCTTTTATCCTTCTCTAAGTCCCTCGGATACCTCTCAAGGTCCTCTCCCTTCCCAAACTGGGTGGGATTGACAAAGATGCTCACAACAAGGACGTCCCCGGCTTCCCTTCCTTTTTTCATCAGACTAAGATGCCCTTCGTGAAGGTAACCCATTGTTGGTACGAAGGCAATCTTTTTGCCTTCTGCTCTCAAGGCCTGAGAGGCCTTTTTCATATCCTGGACACTCTCAATGACCTTCAAAAACTCTCCTCTGCCGAAGGGAAGCTCCCGCTCCTCACGTCTCCAAGATAGTTTTCGACGGCCTCAGATATCACCTTTTCAAGGTCAGCATACTGTCTGGCAAATTTAAGCTTCCTCCCTGAAAGCCCCAGAAGGTCGTGAATCACAAGTACCTGCCCTGAGCAATGGGGCCCGGCCCCGATTCCTATGGTAGGAATCCTGATCTCCCTTGTTATCTTTTCCGCCAGGGCCGCGGGAACACCCTCAAGAACGACTGCAAATGCCCCAGCCTCCTGGACTGCCAGCGCATCGGCAAGGAGGGCCTCGACTTGCCCCTCTTTTCTCCCCTGTATTCTGTATCCACCCATCCTGTGGATAGACTGGGGTGTTAGGCCTATATGCCCCATCACCGGGACGTCTATATCAACCAAGGCCTTTATCGTATCCTTCATCTGAGAACCGCCTTCTATCTTGACAGCCTCGGCTCCGCCCTCCTTCAAAAACCTACCTGCATTGAACCTTGCATCTGGGATACTTACCTGGTATGACATAAACGGCATGTCCGCAACCAGGAGGGCCTTCTTTCTCCCCCTGGCCACTGCCTTTGTATGGTAAATCATCTCCTCCATCGTCACCGGGAGGGTATTTTCATAGCCAGCTATCACAGAGCCAGCTGAATCACCCACCAGCATGATATCCACACCTGATGTATCAAGTATCCTGGCAAAGGGATAGTCATAAGCGGTAAGCATCGTTATCTTCCGCCCATCGTCCTTTATCTTCTGGATGTCGAGGACTGTTATCTTCTTATCCATTATTTATTCCCCTGTCCCCATTGGTGAGAAGTACTGAATACCCTTTTTCATCCTTTTTATCTCTCTTATCAGTTGCGAAAAATCTCCAGCCCTCTTAACGAAATCGATCTGTGAGGTATTAATAACCAATAGAGGCGTCTCGCTGTAATGGAAGAAGTAATCGTTATAGGCATGGACAAGGTCTGAAAGATAAGACTGAGAAATAGATTTTTCGTAACCCTTCCCCCGCCTCTTTATCCTCTCCATCAGAACCTCAGGTTCGGCCTGCAGATAGATGACAAGGTCTGGTTTGAGCACCCTCGCATCAAGGAGCTGATAGACCTGATCATAGAGGACCAGTTCGTTCTCCTCAAGGTTAATATTGGCAAAGATCCTGTCTTTCGCAAAGAGATAGTCTGAGATCGTTGTCTGGCTGAAAAGGTCCTGCTGATTTATCTCCGACTGCTGGCGGTATCTGGAAAGGAGGAAAAAGAGCTGGGTCTGGAACGCATGCCTCTCCCTGTCCCTGTAGAAGTTAGGAAGAAAGGGATTCCCCTCCACATCTTCCAGGATAGCCCTTCCCCCGAACTCCTCGATCAAAAGGTTGACAAGGCTTGTCTTACCAACACCTATGGGACCTTCCACAACTATATACTTGGGTTTATCCATAACTTATAGATGATAACAGAAAAACAAAGGTAAAGGTAGAGGTAAAGGTAACCCAAAAATAGACATTGCCTATATACAGTCCTCTCCCTTAACTCCCTACCGAGTTTTTAAAAAGATAGATTAGGATTTTCTTCTATACGGTGATTGTTTCTCTCGCTGGTTACCTCTCTATGTTTACATAAAGGCGCC
>JAUSKU010000021.1 GCA_030646755.1 Deltaproteobacteria bacterium | reverse complement strand
ATTTTAAAAGAGCTGCACTTCGGACACTTTTTTTGTTCATATTCACCCCCTTAATTTGTCAGACAAGTATAATAGGGGTGAATGTACAATAACTAAGCCTGTTTGGGAAGCATAACAGACCCACTAAACTGTTACGCTACCTAATAATTTAAGGTAATTGCCGGAAGAGATGAAGTGCCGTCATTTCCATATTGCGTTATCGAAGTTAATAATGACCGGCCTGTATTGGCGCTATATGGCTTGTATGACAGACTGTAAGTCCTTTGGCGGCTGGCATTGGCATATACTTCAATCGTCTTCAACCTGTACGCAGTTTTGACCCCAAAGTTTGTTGTGTACATATCCGGCGCATCGGTGCGGCTTTCTCTGTTGAACTTCACGTAGTTGGTTGTCCCTGCGCCTGTGTTGTCGTTTCCTGTGTAGTTGATCTGACTCGGATATATCTGTCCCTGATTTTTATAATAGGTAATTTCCATGTAATTGCCGTTAGTGTCAGTCACCCTGTCCAAACACCATTTGAATATCTGGCTGCCGCTGTCCTGGCGGCTGGATGTGTCATAGCCGAAGCGGTACTGTGTCCCTTTTTTGTCCGTCACTATCCAATATGACGACGAAACAAACTGGAATCTGTTAAACGCTCCCTCTATCTTGGCCCGATACTCATTCCCTCCAACGCTCACAAGCTCTATAGTCGCCCCCGCCATGCGGAAGAGATAGATATCGGTACCGTCATATTTGACGCCGTTCTTTGTGCTCCTCTCGATGGCCCCTACCTCAAACTCCCAGCCCACGCCTACCCATCCGTTCCCGCTGCCGCTCCTGTAAAGAAGGCTCAGGCCGGGGTCCATCCCGTTTCTTCCTTTAGGGACTTCTATTGGTATCCTGTAGCTCATGGTTCCGGTGAAAAGGTCAGGAAGGGCCGTGTCTGAACCACTGGAGCCGCCGGTGCCGCCCATGAGAGGCGGGGCGCCTTCCGAGGTTGACTCGCTTCCCGAAGTTGTGGCCGCAGCCACTCCTGCATCGGAACTGACGACACTGCCCTTGTCAATGGAGATGCTTGAATCGGAAGGTATCGTTGTGTCTGTCGGTTCGGTGACAATTGTACCGGTGCTGCCTGTATCCGGAAGGACAAGCGTATCGCCGGTCTCGGCGTAACCGTTCACGGCTAATAACAGGACGGTCAAATAGGAGAGTGCAAAAGATGAGAACCACCTTACCTTAGAAAACTTCATTCGATGCCTCCGATTTTTTTATAGTAAATAGTAAAAAAGAATATTAAAGATGGGAGCCTCTTGCGTCACAAAATATTATATATGGGGGGGCTATATCACGGTCATTGCATAGCTGTCAAGGAAAAACTGGGGAAAGGGTTCCCTTTACTTTTTGCCATATTTCATGATAGGTTTAAAGCATGGATGTTTCTGTAATTGTTCCGATTTATAACTCCCAAGCCTATATTAGTAAGTGCCTCGAGGCCCTGCTGGCACAAACATATAAACTGGAAAGCTATGAGGTGATCGTTGTTGACGACGGCTCCACAGACAAGACAGCTGATATAATTAAGAACTATCCTGTAAAGTACATTTATCAGAAGAACCAGGGACCGGCGACAGCGAGAAACAGAGGGGTTAAAGAGGCAAAGGGAGATATAATCCTTTTCACAGATTCCGACTGTGTCCCTTTAAGCAACTGGATCGAAGAGATGGTCAGACCTTTTAAATCCCCCGACATCGCCGCAGTGAAGGGTGCATATCTGACGAACCAGAAAGAGGTCATTGCAAGGCTGGCACAGGTAGAGTTTGAGGAAAGGTTTGAGATGCTTAAAAAGGCTGAATCGATCGATATGGTGGACACGTATTCGGCAGGTTTTAGAAAGGCAATATTCTTACAGATGGGTGGTTTTGACAAAACTTTTCCTGTAGCAAATAATGAAGATACAGACCTTTCATACAGGATGTCTAAGCATGGTTTTAAAATGGTCTTTAATCCTGATGCAATTGTACACCACCTTAAACACCCGGATTCCATTAAGAAGTATGCAAGGCTAAAGTTCTGGAGAGGATACTGGAGGATGGTGGTTTATAAAAGGTTCCCTGATAAAATGTTAAAAGACTCATATACCCCGCAGACCTTAAAGCTTCAGATTTTAATGCTCTTTCTCGTAATGGTTTTTATCCCCGTTGCAGTCATCTTTCCTGGATTCGGAAGATATCTGTTATGTGTCACGGTTTTAATCTTTACACTGTTATTATTACCGTTTATCATGTTGGCAATCAGAAAGGACCCGCCTGTCGCAGTATTTGCCCCGTTTTTTTTAACTATGAGGGCCGCGTCGTTAGGAGCAGGGATGCTTTGGGGTATTTTAATCTCTAAAAAGATTTAAGGGACTTGAAATTTATTAACCGTTTAATTTAGGAACGAAACAATCTGTCATTCCGAACGAAGTGAGGAATCTTAGGATTTCTCTCTTTGGTCGAAATGACAATGATAGGTTTATTAAATACTTCTAATTCATAAGGAGAGTCGATTGACGGAGTTTGAAGGCGGAGAACAGGTCTTTAAAAGCGTCTGCCGGATATGCCACGGAGGGTGCGGCGTCCTTGTCCATGTGAAGGACGGGAAGGTTATCAGGGTGAAGGGAGACCCCGCATCGCCGATGAACAGGGGCTGGATGTGCGTGAAGGGCGTTATGACCCCTGAGATAGCCAATCATCCCGACCGGCTTACCCATCCCATGCGGAGAAAAGGGGAAAGGGGGAGCGGAGAGTGGGAAAAAGTATCATGGGACGAGGTGCTTGAAGAAATAGCCGCAAAACTGAAAAATTTCAGGGAAGAATCCGGCGCTGAATCTATCGCCCTCGGACAGGGGACGGGGCGTCATCACTACATGCACGTTGTCAGATTTGCCAATGCCCTTGGAACACCTAACTGGTACGAGCCCGGCCTTGCCCAGTGTTTTATACCGAGGATCACTGTAAGCAACCTCACATACGGCGGCTTTGTGGTAGGGGACTATTACGGGGATGTTCAACCCAGGTGCATACTCTTCTGGGGACATAATCCACTGGTATCCGGGCCTGACGGGGAACTGGCAGTCTCGGTTAAAAGGGCCTTGGATAAGGGGTGTAGAACCATTGCAGTGGACCCCAGGAGATCGGAGACGGCCAAACGTTGTGAACAATGGCTCCCAATAAGGCCGGGGACGGACGCAGCCCTTGCCCTTGCCATGATTCATGTGATCATTAACGAGAATTTATATGACAAAGAGTTTGTGGAGAAATGGACCACAGGGTTTGAGGAACTCAAGCTCCGGGTGGCGTCCTGCACACCTCAGTGGGCAGAGGAGACGACATCGGTCAGGGCTGAAGATATAGCCCATGCTGCAAGGACCTATGCCCTGAACAAACCGGCCATCCTCGAATGGGGTCTCGGGATAGAGCAAAACTCTAATTCTCTTCAAACCGTGAGGGCCATTGCCATCCTGCGAGGGTTGACCGGAAATATAGACATACCAGGCGGCGACATATTGGGGATGAATATAATCCGCAGCTATCCGACCCTGAAGGACAAGCTCCCGGAAGGTATGCTGAAGAAGAGGCTCGGAGCCGATGAATATAAGCTTTTAGGTGGATGGCGGGCCTTTATGCCCTCCGCCCATATACCGGCGCTATTTAAGGCCATAAAGACTGGAGAACCGTACAGGATAAGAGGGTTGCTCATCTTCGGCAACAACCCTCTGACTACAGTGGCTAATTCCAGGGAGGTCTATGAGAGCCTCAAGAAGCTGGACCTTCTCGTTGTAACAGACCTCTTTATGACACCCACTGCAGCAATGGCCGATTATGTCCTTCCTGCCGCCTTTTGGCCGGAGGTGGAACAGGTTATCGGGTATCCTCTTGTAGTGGAAAATATGGTTATGGCCCAACAAAAGATAACCCAGGTCGGCGAATGCAGGCAGGACGAGTGGATCATGGACGAGCTGTCAAAACGCCTCGGTCTGCCGGGTTCTGAAGAGAACCTGAGAGATGTTATGAATTATCAGCTGGAACCCTTGGGCTTGACCTATGAGGAACTCAAGGAAAAGGCCTTTGTTTATCCGCCTCATGTATACAGAAAATATGAAAAGAATGGCTTCAGGACCCCTTCCAGAAAGGTGGAGCTTTACTGCAAGACCCTGGAAAGGATGGGGTATGATCCCCTTCCCAGTTATAAGGAACCGCCGGAAAGTCCTTTTTCGAATCCTGAACTGGCTAAAATGTTCCCTTATATCCTGACAACAGGCAGCAGGAGAGCGGAATTCTTTCATAGTGAGCACAGGCAGATACCTTCATTAAGGAAACGACGGCCTTATCCGCAGGTCGAAATGCATACGGAAGTCGCAAAACTTCATGGGATAAATCAAGGGGACTGGGTGATTGTGAGCTCTCCGAGAGGGAGCATAAGAATGAAGGCTCTTATTTCAGAAGATATCAGCCCGAAGGTAATAAATGTGGAGCACGGATGGTGGTTTCCTGAAAGGTCCGGTCCGGAATACGGAGTATTTGAATCCAATGCCAATGTCCTGACAAACAACGCCCCTCCCTATGATACTGCCTTTGGTTCCTACCAGTTGAGAGGGCTGCTTTGTAAGGTGGAAAAGGAACATATATAGGGAATTTGTATATCCCCATTCCTGTTATTGGCTCGCTTCATCTTATTCCCTTTTGTATAATACCTCTTTCTATCAATAATCTCATAATTTCGCCCACATTATCCTCAACTGACAAGCAGGCAGTATCGAGAACAAGATCTGGGCTTAAAGGCTCTTCATATGGAGATGATATGCCTGTGAATTCTTTAATTTCTCCTCCTCGTGCTTTTTTATAATGTCCTTTTGGGTCCCTTTTCTCGCATACTTCGACTGAACATTTGCAATATATCTCTATAAAATCTTTTTCGCCCACTATATTCCTTACTCTCTCCCGGTCAGCACGGAAGGGAGAAACAAAAGCAGTTAAAGCAATTATGCCTGCATCAATAAATAATTTAACCATTTCGCCAATTCTTCTTATATTCTCTTTACGTTCTTCTCTGGAAAATCCAAGATCAGAGCACAAGCCATGTCTTACATTGTCTCCATCAAAAACAAAGGTATGGCATCCCATCTGATGAAGCCTTTCTTCGACTGCATGGGTTATAGTTGATTTCCCTGAACTTGGTAAACCTGTAAACCATAAAACTTTGCTTCTGTGGCCATTTTGTTTTTCTCTTTGCTGTCTTGTTATTGTAGCATGATGCCAGACAATATTATTATTTTTGCCCTTCTCTGGTTTTGAGATTAAATCGTTCATTTTTCATTCCTCTTTTTGGTCTTCGTGGATAGATAGTTCCCATCTGGAAACTCCCCTCCCCTGGCGGGAGGGGATTAAGGGGAGGGGGAACCAAATTGTAACAGACTGAAATTACAAGCTAATTCACCCCCACCCTAACCCTCTACCCATCCGGGCATAAACCCCGTCAAGGGGGAGGGAAAAAACGTGGAATCTGTGGACCGGCATTATTGCTCTTGAATACTTTATCACTATTGCTTATAATAATTAAAAATAATTTAAAAAGGAAGGGTTATTATATGAAATCGATCCGTGTTATTGTTCTGCTCTCTGTAATTGCCTTTTTACCGTCATCGTCATTCTCCTTCCAAGGGACCGCCCAGGGGGCAGGATGCGGCCAGGACTGTGCGAGCTGCCACGTCCTTACAAAGGAAGAGGCAGGGAAGCTCCTGAAGATAGAGGCAACCAATGTATCCCAGGCCCCTGTAAAGGGATTATGGGAGGTGGAAGGGAACCAAAACGGAAAGAAGGTAAAGGTCTACCTGGACTATGGAAAGAAATATGCAGTCCTCGTAAACACATTCATACCCATCGAACAGATAGGAAAACAGCCCGCTCTCCGAAAGATTGACCTCAGCCAGATACCTCTCTCCGATGCGTTGGTTATGGGAAATCCGTTGGCAAAGAAGAGGGTGATCGTGTTTACCGACCCTGACTGCCCTTACTGCAAAAAACTGCACACGGAAATAAAAGACATCCTCAAGAAGAATAAGGACATTGCCTTCTATGTCAAGCTGTTCCCTCTGGTAAAACTCCATCCAGAGGCATACGAGAAGTCCAGGGCCATTTTGTGCAATAACTCGCTGAAGCTTCTTGACGATGCCGTTGAAGGCAAAAGCCTGCCGAAGGCGGACTGTGATTCAAAGACAGTGGATCAAAACATAAAACTTGCGGAGAAGCTCGGCATAGGCGGAACGCCAACAATGATACTCCCTGATGGGAGGGTCATCCCAGGGTATCTGGATGGCCCGACGCTCCTGAAGCTGATGGAAACACCGCTGCCACAGTAAATTCTTCCTGTAGGGGCGGGTTTGAAACCCGCCCCTACCTTTCTTTTCGATAGACAAATATTCCAACGATACTTGAAAGACCAAACAGGACCTTTTGTGTGATAGTCGTCTTCACCAGAAACGCCGCGAACCCTATCAACGGCAGCAGCAACAATCTGACAACCGCCCTTAATGCCTCGCTTTCTCTTATAAAATCCGCTATAGGCGGGCTGACTTTGTAATAAAACTTTACGAAATGGCTGCCCAGGCTGTTGGACAGAAGATATCCGTCCCTAAAATCCCTGAGTATCTTTACATACGGTGCCTCATATGAACCAAACGCGGCTGTGGCAATGAAACAGCCGCCTCCGCCCCCACCGCTGATAGTTGTGAATGTAACGATAACTATAGCAGACTTGGCGCTTTCATATCCATTTGTGTCTATAGCGGTAACAGTGTAGCTGTCCCCGTTGCTTGAAGTCGTATCCGTATACTGGCTTGTCGTGGTCTCGGCTAAAAAAGCACCATTCCTGTATATCTTATATTTTGCAAGGTCTGCCTCAGTGTTGGCGGTCCAGCTCAGTTCTGTGGCGGAGTTATGGGTTACAGCGGGGTTTGTCGGAGGAGTTGGCGCAAACCCTATGGTGACGTTGATATTAGAAGCTACGGTGGTTATATCCTTAAAATATAGCCATGCTGAACCAATGTAAGGGGTTGATGCAGGGTTGGTATAAGGAGTAAAGGATGTATTGTTAGATGTACCGGGGAAAGGGTCTCCTGGCCCACCATAATCCCCGCCGTAAGTTCCAAGGTTGTTGTTCCCATCCGCCTCTATCGGCTTAACTCCAGGCCTTGCAGGATTATTGTTTACTGTGTTGTTTACGATATTGGCATTTATAACGGCGTCATCGATCAGCCAGACCAGCATGCCGCCTCCCGGAAGTCCGAAGTCAAATCCTGTCCTCTGCCTGTTTTCCAGAAGGAAATACTGGCTTTGGGTGGTGGTGCTCGCCTGTAGTTTTATTATTTGCGGATTTGTCTCACCGGGGAGCAATGATATTGCTCCAAAGTCAGTGGATATAGTTTCAGGCGTCACCCATCCAAGGTATGTCTTGCACCATGCGTCAGGGTGGGCTGGGGAGCTTCCTGGAATTGCATCAGCCCCTTCATTGTAGATACCATCCCCCATTAAGCTCCATTTCCCCACGCCATCCCAGGACAGAAAAAATGAAGTTACATAGAGATCTGGCAGTCCGAGCCAGTGGCCGAATTCGTGGGCGTAAATGCCAAGGGGATCTACAGTCCCGCCATCCTGGGTTCCCGTCTGGGGCATCATGATGGCTTCGTAGAGAGGCTTGTTATCTGCTGTAACAATTGGTGTTGAATCAGCATAATAGAGAGACCATATATCGTTTGCGGAGTTCCCAGTTATATCTGTCTCCTCTCCCGCACCGGCATGCACTATCAGGACGGCATCGTACTGCGAAAAATCGATAGAAGGAGTATCCGTATTGGCTTTAGTAATGCTTTCAGATATGAGGTTTCTTAACGCGGTATCGGTTTCCGTTCCGTAACTTGCTATCGGATTGGTTAGACGATACGCGGTTCCCGCGGCCTGAGGAAAGACGTCAACCTGTAAAGAAAATTGACCGTAAGAAACCTCGTTGTAATAGGCAATGAACCTTTCCTTGGCCTTGTTTACCCAGTAATCATAAGGACTTGCTATGCAATTTGGGTCTGTGGCCACAGGTGAAGGAGCGCCGGGCGCAAGGTCAGCGTTGCACGCATAAGTTGGATCTGTCCAGTTCCCATTTCCTGTGGCTTGAGCATTAGTGTCAGATGGGAAATCTACCTTCAAGAAAAGTATCTTTACCGTGCCGGTCGTTGCATTTGCCAGCATTGGCGCCAGCTTTTTTGCCTTCATCCTTTCTGCCAGATGCTTCCCGACCTTTGCAGGCGGTTCAGGCTTTCCTTTTGTTATATGCGGAGCAGCGGAGGCGGGAGAAGCGCAAAGCGCAAAGTGCAAAGCGCAAAGCATAAAGACCGTGAGGCGTGAGACTTGAGACTTGAGACGTCTATTCCGATATCTTTGCATCTTTCACCTCTATCAGCGGTTTTCCATCTTCCAAGACAACCTTCCCCGAAATATTAACATATTTGTCCAAGAAATCACTCATCACCTTTTTTCTTTGTTTTTTTAACCCCTTTGGTGAAGGGGCCACTTCGAGGGGCAGCCAGGGCAATATCCGAATCTTGTCTACGCCGTTGGTTAGCATAAATACCGGTTTTGGAAAATATGAAAGAGTTGTCTGGATAAGGAGTCCGCCGGTCTCAATAGCTTTTCCTTCGTAACTCTTATGGTCTGAGGAGAGTTCAAACAGGCCAACCCTTAACTCTTCAACTACCCCCATCCCCCTCTTTAGTAAAGAGGGGGAGCGAGGGGGAGTTATCATCTCCGCCCCTTTTCCCCCTATAAACCTTTCTTTCAAGGTGCCGTCAGTGCCTATGACCCAGAAATACGGCGTCCCGCTGACCTTGTAGTCCTTTCTAACGCTCTCTGTTCCAATGGCGACAGGGAACTTGGTTCCCGTTTCTATCTTTTTATACCTCAGTTCCTCTTTCGGAGTGCCGTATACAACACCAAGGATACTATATCTACTATCTGATTTTTTATAAAGTTCCTTAACAACAGGCATTGCCTTCTCGCAGTGGGAGCAGCTGAAGGAGAAGAAAAAGAGGATGAGTGGTTTCCCCTTAAAGTCTGCAAGCCTGTAGACGGTGTCACCTTCGCCTTGGAGGGAGAAATCGGGAGCCTTTAAGGCTGCGGATGAAGAAACTGGAACTGTAAGTATTGTCAGTAGTGTTATGAACAGGAAAATAGATTTTCTAAATAGAGATCCGCAGATGTGGGACTTTCTCATATGGCCTAATTATATCATTCCGATTACAAAAAGAAAGGGGCATCCGAAGATGCCCCTGAAATAAAGATATCAGTACCTCTTATTCAATGCAGGCCTCGGCATCTTCACAAGTCGGTAGAGTTTGATCCACGCTGCCGTTGCTCCCCTCGTCTATTTGCACACCAGCTCCAGCAGTAGCTGTGTAGGTGATGGTCACCGTCACATTGCCCGTTACTTTGATTACGCCCGATGTCGGGCAATCAGACCCATCTGGTGTAAAGATAGGAGTTAATGTGCTTATTGTGAGCGAGCTGCCAAAGCAGGCGGTATCTACTGTAAAGGTTCCATTTATGGTCACGTTCTCGCCACCTGTAACAGCCTCCCATGTAATTGATAGGGGGTTGCTGCTTGAGATGCTCATGCTCATGGAATTATTGGATTCGATATTGTCCGTCCCGCTGAAACCGCCCGACATTGTAAGTGTGCCCGTATCCGGCTCGCAATTGATATCGAATGTATTGATGGTAGAAATAAGTGTCAACTGGGTGTAAGTGAATGACACATTTTCATCTAATGTGCCATCTGCATTCACATCCTCTTTGGATGAACCGCTTCCATCCATGGTAATTGTCATAGAATCAGGCTCATAGCCACCACCGCATGCTGCTATACTGGTGCCAAAATTACCGCTAAACGTCAGGTTAAAGACACTTTCGGACAGGAGACGATTGTCCGATATGCGGTTCTCCCTCGATGTAAATGGCGTACCGCCGGTCCCCATGGTCATGGTGAAGCTCTCAGGCACCCCGTCAGCGTTCGAATCGGTCTCAGACCAGGTCATGGTCCCATTTAGATAAGACCACACACCAGTAGAAGTATCGTCATAAACACAGGCATTAGCCGTCATGGTAAAACTTGTTGCAGTATAGTCTACCGTTAGGGTACCACCAGCCGGGCAAGATACTGTCTGGGGGCCTTTGAGCGCGTTGCCAATGCCTTTCTGCTGACCCTCAGGTTTTTATAGAAACCTGCCAAGGCCTCCTTTATGCTCTTTTTTTCAAAACGCGGCGCCTGTTGTCCAGGATTTGCTATTGAGCTCAACCCCTGCCCCGACAGACTAATCGCAGTGCTGGCAGCCTCTACCGCAACTCCAGGGGACTTAGTGCCGGTAGTGCTGCCCCCACTGCTGCCTCCGCCACCACCGCCGCCGCACCCATAAACTGCGAGGGCTGCAAATGAAAGTGCTACTGCCAGAATCTTGCTTGCCTTTTTAGTTTCCATACATGCCTCCTTTTATAATCAGGTCAAAAGACCCTATTTAATTGTCCGGTTCTACGTCTTCTTCCAAATCAAATTTGCCTTACACAGATGCAAGAATCTATCACGAATCTTTTTTTGTCAAGTCGAACGCCGAAATCGGGATCAGGGTGCTAATGTTATTGTACCTACATCCGCATCTGAACCGGTCACTACAGGAAAGGCAGTATGTGAGGTGTACGGCCTGAAGCTCCCCCCTGTTACATCAGTTACATGGACTTGGTAACTTCCTTCCGGCACAAAGGCGCTGAACTTCGAGCTCCATATAATAGAGCTGCTGTTGTTGCTGAATACCGTTCCTGCGGCAACCGGGGCTGTTCCCTCCGACACTAGGACGGAAACAACGGCGCTCGACCACCTCTGGAAGGCTGCCACTCTTCCTGATAGTGAGCCGTAGCTGGAAAGGACATCTTCAAGCTGAACGATTCGGATCCCTGTAGGCTTCAGGTTGTAATTACCTGAGCTCCCGTCCTTGACAACGGCTGTCTCCGGGTCAAAGTCGATCATGATAGCATTGATCACACCCTCCTCCACCACGAACCGGCCAAGGACCTTCACCCCCGACTCTTGACCGCTCGGTGTAATCAGTGGTTTCTTGGTGCCTCCGTTAGGGATAACGTAGTTGACGGGATTATTCAGGTTCGAATTATCTACCAGTATAAGCCTGACCTGGGTATATGTACCTGCGGGAACTACTGCTTTCCCCAGTATCTCCTGAAGGAAATGGAGTTTTACAACATCTATCTCGCGACCCCCTCCATCCTCACCGCTAAAATCCGCAATTATGGGCAGCCCCCCATCGTTGTTCCTGGCGTTCTCATTCCCGTTCTGCACAACCTTGACCTCTTTGATCCTGATGACAACGCTTGAATAGTTTTGTTGAACAGCATCCGTCAACGACACCTGAAGGGTTCCTGTGCTGGCGCTTCCACTGCCCCCTCCGCATGAAGTCAGAGTTATGATTGATAAAACTGTTAACAATATGCCCGCTGCAACTATTAATATCTTTTTCATACCACCCTCCTCTTTTGAACGACCCGTCTGTTGATAAAATTTAACACAGAAAAATAATTCCGCAAGTTGTGAATTCTGACTTTTACGAGAGGATCAGGTATAAAACGGGGGTTTCTGAGAGAAGAGACCTGTTGGCAAGGTTAAACGCATTTTGTTATTACTCTGTATTCTCTGTTAACTCGCGTAGAAGCGCCTACTTTTGGCTATGGCAAAAAAGGTTTTGCAGCAATTATCTCCCAAACGATATCCCTAACGCCTCGGCTGTCTTTACCATCTGACCGTCAGGGGGAACGGTCTTCATCCTGCTGACTGCCTCTTCCAGGGCGACGGATTGTATGTCCTGGCCTTTAAGGCAGACCATCTTGCCAAATTCACCTCTTGCTATAAGCTCAATCGCCTCGTAACCGAACCTCGTTCCCAATATCCTGTCGAAGGCGCTCGGAGTCCCTCCTCTCTGGATATGGCCGAGTACAGTGACACGAACGTCAATATCTCCGCCCATGCACATGGCTATGTCATTCCCGACCCTGTTTCCAATCCCTCCAAGCCTTTCAAGCCTCCCTTTTCCAGCAGGGGCCTGAGTGATCACTTCTTCGCCGAGCGGCTTCGCCCCCTCTGCAACAACAGCTATGGCATAACCGGCCTTCCCCTGGAATCTTCTCCTTACCTTATCGCAGACCTTTCCTCTATCAAAAGGTATTTCAGGAATTAGAATTACGTCGGCGCCGCCCGCTATCCCTGCATGAAGTGCAATCCACCCTGCATAACGTCCCATAACTTCTAAAACCAGGACCCTGTGGTGGCTTTCCGCCGTTGAGTGGAGCTTGTCCAGAGCATCTCTTGCAGTATTTACCGCAGTGTCAAAGCCGAAAGTGACGTCTGTTGCGGAAAGGTCGTTGTCTATGGTCTTCGGGACACCGACTACAGGGGCCCCCATCTTATAAAGCTGGTTTGCGATGGCAAGGGAGCCGTCCCCGCCTATGACGACGAGCCCGTCGAGGGAAAGCTTTTTGATGTTCTCAAGTACGACTGACGAGAGGTCCCTTTTTACACCGTCCTGGTCCACAAAATCAAAGGGGTTCCCCCTGTTGGTGGTCCCAAGGATCGTCCCTCCGAGTGTCAGTATCCCCTTTATGTCGGACTGGGTGAGGGGCCTGTTCTTGTCCTTTATGAGCCCCTCAAAGCCGTCCTCTATGCCTATAATCTCCCACTGGTAAAGGTTTGAGGCGCTCTTGACCACACCCCTTATGACTGCGTTGAGCCCCGGGCAGTCACCGCCACCTGTAAGGACACCTATTCTCTTGATCTGCTGTGCCATTATTCCCCCTGGCTTAAGAGAAGTCTCAGCTTCTTTATTGCTGCTGCCTCAATCTGCCTTGCCCTTTCCCTGGAGATGCCGAACTTATCACCGATCTCCTGTAATGTTACCGGCTCATCTGCCATGACCCTGTTCCTAACAATAAAGGCCTCCTTTTCTGACAATCCCCTAAGTGCCCTCTCTACCTCTACCTTTACCTTTACCTCTCTCCTTACAGCATCGAGGAGTTCTTCCTGGTTTGGCGAGCCGTCTTCGACCAGGTCCATCCTGCTTTGTTCAGAACCTTCACTTAAAGGGGCATCAAGGGATATATCGGGATTTGCCAGCCTCTCTTCCATGGAGAGCACCTCTGACTCTTTTATATTCAGGGAGTTGGCTATTTCCTTGGAATCCATGCTTGATGATCTCAGTCCCCTTAGCTTTGAGAACAGGATCCTCTGGGCCTCTGTGGTACCTATCTTTACCATAGACCATGATTTCATGACAAAGTTGTGGATGTACGCCCTTATCCAGTGTACAGCGTATGAAAGGAGCCTGATCCCGCGGTATGGGTCAAACTTCTTTACAGCCGTCATCAGGCCGATGTTCCCTTCCTGGATGAGGTCATGTATCTTAAAGCCAAGCCCCCTGTATTCACCAGCAATCTTTACGACAAACCTCAAGTTTGAGGTAACGAGGCTCCTTGCTGCCTCCAGGTCGTTATACTCCCTGTACCTGACGGCCAGGTCGTGTTCCTCTTCACGCTTTAGGATAGGGAATCTCTCGATCTCTCTCAGGTATACAGATAAAGAATCTTTTGAAATTACAATTGCCATACTATATATTTAGCAAAAAAGGAGTTCAATGGCAAGACCTCCTTTTAATCGCTTGACTCATCCCCTTGTTTAAATTAATCTCCACCCTATGGATATCAAAAAGAGCGAAAAGTTCCTACCTATAAACCTCATACCGGTCCTGTCCCCGCAGGATACGATTTCGGATGCAATGGATGCCATGAAGGGAAGGAATACCAGGGTTATAATCTTGGTAAACGATGCGGACAGGTGGGATATCTGGCTTGATGAAATAGCTTTATACTGCGCCGAAAACGGCCCTGTGACTCCCTGGATGGTGACATTGGACACTGTCATGGAGGCGGTCTCCCCAAGCGAAACCTTTGAAATAGAAAAAGTCAGTGGGGGACTTGATCTTTTACTTGATAAAGAAAGGGCGGTTATGATCACGGAAGGCGGGAACCTTATAGGTATTGCCACCGCTGACAATCAGGCCTTATGGTCCCCGGCAGTATTTGAATGCGTCCAGGGGCACTTTTTCTTCCCACCCCTGCCAAAGACGTGTCCGTATGACGGGACCATGATCGGTTAATCGAAAGGGACAGGACAAAGATTTCTTGCCGCCTCCGTTGACGAAAACCACCCCTCACCTTAATCCTCTCCCTCTGAGGGGAGAGGAGATTAAAATAGTCCCCTCCCCCCTTGCGGGGGAGGGTCAGGGTGGGGGGGATTCCATAGTGAACTCTCTGTTGGCCTCTTCATATAAGTCTGACGGATTTTCCCCGTACTTCGGAGAGAAGTGAAAGACGACGAGCCTCCCTACCCCTGCCTCCCTGGCTATTCCGCCGGCGTCTTTGGCGGTCAGATGGTACTTCTTAAAGGCCTTGTCCCTGTCCGCGTCCAGGAATGCTGCCTCGCAGAAGAAGGTATCTGAGCCTGCCGCCAGCCTTACAATTGTTTCCTTGTTCTCCTTGCTCCCTGCCGCATCTGCAACATAGGTCACCTTCTGACCCCTTGTAATGAGGACAAGCCTGTTTTCAATGAAATCACCCAGGGTGAAGAGCCTTTCCTCGTAGCCTCCCTCTTTTTCCAGTCTGGCCACGAACTTAGAGTCCATTGGTTTTTCTTCCCTGAAACTCCTTTTAAGCTCATTCAGCCACGGCCCCACCGGGAGGTCGAGCCTTGTCAGCACGTCCTTGTTTATGTTTATGTGGAACCTCTCCTTGATCGAAAAGGCGAGGGAAGGGGTCTTGTGGTCAAGGTGGGCTGCCTGTATGGTAAACAGCGGTTCTTCTACAAGTATATCTTTCCACAACCTTTTCTCGCCATCCCTCCTCCTGAAACCCTCACTGGCAATGAAATATGCGGTAGATATCGATTCTACAGATACCTCATGCACCTCAATATTGAATTTATAATCGTCCACCAGGTTCCATGTGTATGCAGATAGCTTACCTTCAACATTCCTGATGATCCCAGGCGGGCCGAATACCCTCAGTTTCTTGTCCCTTCCGAGAAGCAGCCTTAACAGGTGGTCAAACCCTATGAAGTGGTCTATGTGTGTGTGCGATATGAAGACATCTGAGACACGCATGACCTTGGCTGCCTCAAGCCTTTCTATGCTGCCGAGATCAAAAAGGATCGCCCTCCCCTCCCTCTGGATGTCGATGTATAGACAGGGGTCATCGAAGGGATCGTTTACAAACCTTGGGTGGAATACAGGGACCATGAACTGATTTTATCAGAATATTCAATATTGACAATCTCCTGTTACAAGGTTATTTTATCCATATAAAAAATATATCTTAGGAGCCGTAATGATTGAATACATGAATCAGTTGGAAGAGAAGATAACCCGTCTTGCAGGGCTTTATGCCTCTGTTCGTGAAGAAGGGGACGGCCTGGCAAGAGAAAATACCGAACTGAAAAAGAGGTTTGAGGAGTTGGAGAGAGAAAACCAGAAGCTTAAGGAGACCCAGGATCAGGTAAGGGATAGGGTGGATTCCTTGATAAAACGCATAGAAGGGGTGGGGGAATAGCTTGAAACACTCTGTCAAGGTGGATATATTCGGCCATGACTACATCCTTAAGGCTGATACCGAAGACGGGCACATTAAAAGGGTTGCCGACCTTGTAGATCAGAAGATGAAGGAGGTATCTCTTTCAACCGCCTCCAACAACGTTTCCAATATAGCCATCCTTGCCGCCCTTAATATAGCCGAGGAATATTTAAAGATTAAGGATGAAAGGGACCGGGCTGAAGCGAAGGCCAGGGACCTGACGCAATTGATAGATTCCAACCTGTAAGCCGTCGTAAAAAATTAACATGTACACCAAAATGGCAAACGGCATAAGGGGGGTAAAGGCTTAACCAGAAAAGCACTGGTTATTCCTTAACGGCCCCTAAATCAATATAGTTTTTCATACCCGTCCTTCTTCTTGATATACAGATGCGTTATCTTCAGCTTCTTTTCTTCCAGGACTCTCTCTAACTCCTCCCTTTCCTTATCCCCAAACTTAATGGCAAGGCCGCATGGGGATGGGATCATCCTTGGGGATGGGATCAGTGTAAATCCGACCCCTTCCTTTTTTAAGACCTTTTCAGCCTTCATCACCCTTGTGACGGAACCGAGGAGAGCTATATATTCTTCAGCGGGCATTATCATAAAGTGTAAGGATTTAAATAAAAAATGGTTTAAGGAATCGCCCGCAAACCCTTGTCATTTGGGGGGGCACCTGCCGGAATCGAACCGGCGACCTACTGATTACGAAGCATTAATTTTACTTATCTTTTTTTGGCCTCCGCTGAGCCATTGAAGCGTATTTGATGCCTTTCACCTTTCTGGCCGGCTGGATAATAATCATAACCCACTTGGTTTTTTCAGGAATAAGAGGATGGATAGACATTTAACCGAATAGGTCTGGATGTGATCCAGTTCTTTCAAAGATGATTTCAGTATTAGACTTCTTGTATATCAATAACCAGTCCGGCTCTATATGGCATTCACGCCTTCCGGCATAGTTCCCGGTTAGGTTATGGTCCTTGTGTTTTGCATCAAGAGATTGTTTTTTTATAAGTATGACCATAACCTCTTTGATTTTCTTTTCGTCCTTACCTCTTTTCAAAACCCTTTTAAAATCCTTCTCAAACTGGTTTGTAGTTTTGAAATTAAGCATGGCTTTCCATTTTTGCAAAGAAGTCATCTAAACTGTCATAGGAATTAAGTTCTTTACCCTCGTCTGTCTTTTTAAAAGTGTCAGTAGTAACTTTATTGGGAATCTTAACGTCAAAGGGAAGTCCTTTTCTAAGTTTTACCTGTCTGTAAAACATATTGATAGCTTCTGTGCTTGTCATACCAAGCTTTTCTAAGATGCTTTCGACTTCTTCTTTTAAGCTCGGTTCTGTTCTTGCCCTAATCATTGCCGTCTTAGCCATGGTTCCTCCTTTTCAGATTAATGTATCTCATTTGAGGAACACTGTCAAGCCCCTGCCTCTTCATCTGCAACCGCCGTCTTGCACTTATTATACTTGCTGTAGACCCGGTATTTCTTGCCGTTAGTAATGATATCGGCATGACAGGATTGTTATTTCTTCTGAATTAGCTTGATATACAAGACGGTCTTCGAGGTTAATCCGGCGTGACCATGACCCCGAAAGTTGAAACTTCAAAGGTTCAGGCTTTCCGATGCCTGAGAAAGGGGTTCTCTTGATGTCTTCAATAAGAGTCAATATCCTGTCGGCAGTCTTGCGATCATGTTTAATCCAGTAATGCAAATCTTCCAGCCCGTTTGGAGTAAATAATACGTTCAAAGCTTCACTTTCTCCAGGGGAGTAAGTTCTTTGCGCTTTGCCTGTTCTATAGATTCAAGCAGGTGTTTTGCATTTGCTGGAGAAGAGAGCAGATATTCAGTTTCCATAAGGGACTCATAATCTTCATAACTGAGAATAACGACATTTTCACCGCGCTTGCGTGTAACGATTACAGGTTCATGGTCACGGCAAGCAGAATCCATGACGTTTTTAAGCTCTTGCCTTGCTTCGCTGTAGCTTATTGCTCTCATACTCTTTATCTCCTTTATTGTTCAATATCTTGTACAATAAAGTATTCCCAATGCAATGTCAAGTCCCTGTCTCTTCATCTGCAACCGCCATTCTTACGGGCTGCGTGACAGCTATTATCAGGGGCTAAAGGGCGTGCGTGAGATCCCGCAAACCCTTGATATTCAGGAGCCAGCACGCGAAATCGAACCGCGGACCTACTGATTACGAATTAGGGGTTGGAGCTATAAACGCTTGTGTTTCCTGTCTTTCAACCATCGATCACTTTACCTGTGTCGTAAATGACTTTTGAAATGCAACCTCTCATCCGGGTAATGCTTTACGTTCCTGGTGGCTATCTTGTGCTTCTTTATCATGGCCGTGGCCGCTATCATATTATCAATGGGGTCTAAGGTAATTCCGCTTTTTCTCTGATGCCTGAATACCTCTCCCGCCTTGGTTGCAATATCCTCTGTCACATTCTCTATATTGCAGGCATTTATAAAGTTAGTCGTTTTCTCCCTTTCTTTATCCTTCATCCCTGCTTCCAGTTCGTAGACGGAGAGGACGCTTAAAAATGCCTTGTTGTCCTCCCAAAGAGGAAGCAAGAGGTCTTTTGCATACTCAGCCCCACGCAGAAAATCAATGGCCACATCTGTATCAATGATGACGCTTTGCATAGCCCCTCTTGTCGGCCCTGATTTTATTGACAATCTCAACGCTGCTTTCTTCCCTCTCTTCCCAAGCCCCGAAGCTGTCAATGGCCTTTTTGACAGCCTTTTTTCGCAGATACTCCTTGAGCGCCTGGGTGACAAGGGCGCTAAAGTTCTCCGATACTTCCTTGGCCTGCTGAAGCACGTCTTCAGGTATTGAAATTGATGTTTTTACGAGTGACATATAATTTAATCTCCTATTTATTCTTATTGCTGATAGCTTCCATGCCCAATGCTCGCTTCGATTCTTGAAGCTATTCTTCTCTTGAACTCATTCAAATCATCATATGTCCAGTCAATGCAGTTATACTGCCGGATATCAAAGTGGAGGTCTTTTAGTGCTTCTTTATTACATGTCCAAATAACTTCTATTCCAAGACCTTTAGCAAAGCCCGCCTCATAATAAACGCCGCCTCTATGACCCGTAAAATCGGCAAGCATAAAACGACTTCGTCTTATTTGAGCGATAATTTCATCATCAATCTTTCCATTATGCTCTCTGTTTATAACTAAATGCGGATTATAACCAGCATTCAAAATACCATGTGAGATAGCTTCGTCATATATTTTCATCATACTATCATCAAACCACATTGCTACAAAGCCTTGCTGACTATCTGCATTAACTTTTTTCAATTCCTCTAAATGCGCCCATCCGTCAGCGACAATTTTATATGTTCTTTTGCCTCGACGCATTCCAGAAGCAATTCTGCCTGTATTTTTAAGAAAAGTTATTGTTTCATCAAGTTCTATCCCACAGGAACACCATCCGACTGAATACCATTCAAATTGTTGTTCGAAGGATTGCCCTGCATATTCCGTTATTTCTTCCAAAGCCAATAATAACTTGTCTGCTCGTTCATGAAAACTTGGAGTTTTTATTTTAAGAAGATTATCAATATTGTCAGTCGTTATCCTGAAGCCTTGATTTTCATGCAAGTAACCAGATATATTTGCAATTTGTCTAGCAGTTATTGCACGAGAACATAGCTCTGCATAAGCATCTGTATTAATGATGTACTTACTACAGCTTGGACAATCAACTTGATATCCGTCAAGTACACCACTATAGGAAGCGGCTACGGTAAATTTACAAAATGGGCATTTCTCCAAAATTTTATTATTCATATTTTAACCTCTATAATCTCATATACTACAAACTGGTATTACTGTCAAGTAATCCTTTGGTATGCTCACTAAATCTATTCATCGTTAGCCTTAATAAATCAGGTCTCACATGGGTGTAAATCTGAGTTGTCTGTATATCCCTATGCCCAAGCAAGACTTGTAAAGTCCTTAAATCCCCTCCGCTTTCTAAAACATGGGCTGCATAGCTATGCCTTAACAGGTGAGGGTCGTCCCAAAAGAAAAAGGGTCTGAAGATTTCTCTTCAAACCCTTGATAATCCTGGAGCCAGCACGCGGAATCGAACCGCGGACCTACTGATTACGAATCAGTTGCTCTACCAACTGAGCTATGCTGGCATCAAACCTTTCAAGGAGATTATAACATTTTCGATTGCAAGTCAATTCCATCTTGTAAGAAGCCAAGCTGGGTGGTATATTCATCGTGCTATGACCATTACTGAAAAGGTTCAGAATGTGGCGGAGAGAATCTCCTGGGCTGCTGCAAGGGCCGGGCGCAGACTTGAAGATGTCAAGCTTGTGGCCATAACAAAGACCGTTGATGTTGACCTGATAAGGGCAGCGGCTGATGCGGGTGTGAGGATTTTCGGCGAGAACTACGTTCAGGAGGCCAAGGAAAAGATAGCTGCCGTTGGCAAAGACGTGGAGTGGCATATGACTGGCCACCTCCAGAAGAACAAGGCCAGGGATGCGGTAAATATGTTTTCTATGGTTCAAACAATAGATAGCCTTGGGCTTGCAGAGGAACTGGATAAGAGAGCAGGGGCAGCCGGAAAGGTAATATTGGGCCTGATTGAGGTAAACCTGGGAGAGGAAAGAAGCAAGAGCGGGGTCAGCAAGGACGAATTGATCCCTTTCCTTAACTCTGTTAAGGGACTGAAGAACCTTTCTGTAAGGGGTCTTATGGCCATACCTCCCTTCTTTGACGAACCTGAAAAGGTAAGGCCTTATTTTAAGGCATTGAGGGAGTTAAGGGATAGGGCCAATGCAGAGGGTTTCTCTCTGAGCGAGCTTTCCATGGGCATGTCTCATGACTTTGAGGTGGCAGTAGAAGAAGGCGCGACTATGGTTAGGATAGGGACTGCGATATTCGGGGAAAGAGGTTAGTGGTGAATCGGAGAAGGGAGACTTTATGTTGAAAAATAAAATAATAGGTTTCATTGGCGCAGGGAACATGGCTGAGGCGTTGATAAACGGCCTTATATCATCTCATACAATCCTTCCAAACTCGATAATGGCAAGTGACAGGGATGTTGAGAGGCTTGCAGTTCTTGCGGAGGGATACAAGATAAAGGCAGTCAACACCAATACCGGGATTGCAGCTGCTTCCGATATCGTCATCCTTGCCGTTAAACCCCAGGATATCGCGGCAGTCCTTACAGAGATAAGGGAAGAGATAAAAGACAAGCTCATAATATCGATTGCTGCAGGTGTAAAGACCCGGACTATCAGCGATACACTCCTGGTGCCGGTCAGGCTTGTACGGGCAATGCCGAACACCCCCGCCCTTGTCCTTTCAGGCGCGACTGCCCTGTTTATCGGGGAAGGATGTACAAAGGAAGACGAGAAGGCAGCCCTGAAGATATTCGATGCAGTCGGGAAAACGGTGGTCCTGAAGGATGAGGCTCTAATGGACGCAGTTACAGGCCTTTCCGGGAGCGGTCCGGCATATGTCTTTGTCATCCTGGAGGCCATGGCAGATGCAGGTGTCCGCATGGGTCTTCCAAGGGAGACGGCCTCCCTCCTTGCCAACCAGACATTGTTTGGCGCCGCCAAGATGGTAATGGATGTAAAGAGGCATCCTGCAGAACTTAAGGACATGGTGGCCTCCCCCGGCGGGACGACCATAGCGGGGCTTAAAAAGCTTGAAGAAGGGAAGGTAAGGGCCACCATCATGGAGGCAGTGGAGGCAGCCACGTTGAGATCGAGGGAACTTTCGAAAACATAGTGGTCGGTGGCCTGTGGTCAATGGTCAGCAAATACCAACCGGCCCCTGGCCACTGACTGCTGATCACTGATTTTAAGGAGGTTCGATGTTTATAGCCGGTAATTTCTTATACGCACTTGCAAGTGTCCTGAGTATAGTCCTTAATGCATACCAGTGGATTATTATTGCAAGGGCTGTCATATCATGGGTTAATGCTGATCCTTATAACCCGATAGTTCAGTTTCTGATTAGGGTCACGGAGCCAGTACTTTATCCCATAAGGAGAAGACTCCCATATGGCATCGGGATAGATTTTTCACCTTTAATAGTTATTCTGGCAATCATTTTCCTGGACACCTTTCTGGTGAAGACGCTACATGAATTCGCCTTTAGATTGAAATAAATGAGGAGGTCCCTGTGAACCTAACGCCTGCAGAGATAAGAGAAAAAAGGTTTAAGACAAAGGTAATGGGATATGGCGCCAACGCGGTGGATGCATTCATCTCCATGGTTGCCGATGAGTTCGAAGAGTTACTGAGGGAAGCAGACACCTTAAGGGATGAGGTGATAAGGCTCAACTCCGACCTTGAACTGTACAAAGGTAGGGAGGAGTCTATCAAGAAGACCATGATGACAGCCCAGAAGGTGTGTGACGACATGAAGAAAAATGCCGAAAGGGAGTGTCAGATCATATTGTCAGAGGCCGAGCTCAGGGCAGAAAAGTTCCTGGGAGAGGCCAATCAAAGACTGGCACAGACGTCTAATGAAATATTAGAGATGAAGAGGCAGAGGTTACAGTTTGAGGAATCTCTGCGCTCCATGCTGGCAACCCATTTCAAGCTGTTAGATATCTCAAAAGAAGATAAGGGTGTTGCCCATGGCGAGTAATTTAGAGTGGACGTTGCGGAATGGGATGGCTTGAAGAAAAAAGCAGTAATATTTATATCCATATTCACGTCCAACCCAGGGCCTCAAAGAATGAGATAGTCGGAATACATGGGGATTCTCTTAAGGTAAGGCTGACATCCCCGCCGGTTGAAGGTGCAGCCAATTCATTACTCGTAGAGTTTATGGCAAAGAAATTAGGTATAGCCAAGTCGAGAATTGAGATTGTATCGGGTGAAAAGTCGAGACATAAGACCTTGAGGGTTGAAGGGGTATCAAAGGCCGAGGCTGCTAATGCCCTCGGCATATCGGCTTGACATGCGGAACTGGTAATGCTTTAATATCTTTGATTTTACTCTTTATTCCATTTCTAATTCAAATATGTAATAATGGTCTCATCCCATTGGAGGTGAGACTATGGCACGAATTGCAAGTGGCAAAAAGTTGCTTGAAAAAGCAAGGGAATGTTTGGCAAAAGCCCGTACTGTTAGCGAGTTAA
>JAUSKU010000018.1 GCA_030646755.1 Deltaproteobacteria bacterium | reverse complement strand
TACTATCAAGAGCTCCATCAGTGCATATATGGCAGATAGATTTGGACATTACAACGTACTGGAGGGACAGTCTGTATCTTTCTATTCAGAGGCTGGGGCGATAGAGAGACAGGGTGTTACAACCACAACCGTCACAGCCGCAGCCGGTATCGCTCAATCTGACCTCAGGACTCAGAACCCTATGCCACAGGATGTGGCAAGGGGATTAGCCGGGGATTCCATATCAAATGCATATTTCGGCGGAGCCAACGAACCCTGGTATACATCAGGCGGTGTTACATATAACCCGAGGGACGGGTGGGCGACTGTCCTTGCGACCACTCAGGGTGAAGAGGGGTTCTTTGATGATAATGTAGATGGACTCTTTACCCGGTCTTATGCCACTTCAATCTGTCCTTTCGGCGCTATCTGCGAGTGCGACGGAGGGGTGACTAACGGATATGCAAGCTCTGTAAGCGGCGGGGCTGTCTGTGCGGTCGGAAAGAGGTCCGAAGGATTTGTAGACCTGGGAGAGCCTTTTTATGATGTCAATGACGACGGCGTGCGGAATGATGGACTGACTTCAGGGAAGCCGTTTCAATATATCTTTGATTCGAACAGGAACGGGCCGAACAACACTCCGAACAGCATGTGGGACGGTCCCGACTGTCAGAGCCCACCAACTTGCGAGCAGACAAAAACGATATGGGATGACCTGAGGATAGTGTTCAGCGGGAGTCCTGTATTTTATCCGTTGCCTGATGCTTTTAACTGCTACAACTGTAACGCCTTTGCTGCCGGGTCATTTGCTGCTGCTCCAGCAAGCATAACTAAAGGGAGCAGCGGCACATTTACTGTGATAGTTGGGGATAGAAACCTGAACAAGCTGGAAGGCGGCACAACCATCGCAGTTACAGCAACCAAAGGCACCGTATCACCTGCCACTATACCAGACATTTCTGATTCAGAGTCAAACCCCTCAACTGGCCCATCAGTAATAGGTTTTAATGTGGAAATTGCCGCGACTGAGACGGCGACACAAACAACAGTGGCGGTTGAAGTTGCCACGCCAAGAGGGATTTGGAGCATTATCACAGTAGTGCCGATCATATAATAACAGCTATCAGTAGTGACGGTGGAGAAAGCACCAGGCAGCGGGTGTAATATGGCAGAACCAGCTTTAGCAAAAAAGAAATACACATACGATGATTACCTGAAGACTCCTGATGATGAGAGGTACGAACTTATTGAGGGGGAGCTTTTTATGACTCCGTCACCAAACATCCAGCATCAGAAAATTGGTGTATAAAGGGATAATGCCACTTACCTCCCTTTTTTGCCAAAGAGTGGATATGTGCGATTTTATAAATAATTCTTGGTATTAGAGGCTCTTGCAAAAGTCCGAAATATCACCCTCCCCTTAATCCCCTCCCATCAAGGGAGGGGAGATTTAAAGGGATTCTCTCCCTCGCACCTTGTGGGAGATGGCTGGGGTGAGGGGGAAAACGGACTTTTGCAAGAGGCTCATTAGACACCAATCTTAAAGTTACAGTTGAGGAGTGGAAGAAAATGCCTACAATATCGATGTTTTACGGAATCATTGTTTACTTATATTTCGTTGACAATAAACAGCACCATGTTCCTCATATCCATGTCAAATATCAAGAGCATGAAGCCGTGGTTTCGATCCCCGATGGAGAGTTGTTGGAAGGTAATCTGCCCAACCCAAAAATGAAATTGCTGCAAGCGTGGATTGAACTACACAAGGATGAACTTGTCGCAGACTGGGAACTTGCTGTTACAGGTCAACAACCTTATAAAATTGAACCATTAAGGTGAATCATGAATCCTAGAGTAAAATCGGTTCGAGCGATAGATAATTACAAGTTGGAACTTGTTTTTACAAATGGTGAACGTGGAATTTATGACTGCTCGCATTTGCTTGATTTCGGAGTTTTTAGAGAGTTGAGTGACAAATACTATTTCAATTTAGTAAAGCCTCTATATGGTACAGTTGCTTGGCCTCATGAACAGGACATCTGTCCAGATACACTATATTTGGACTCTCAAAAAGAAATTGCCTAAGGGGAAAAGAGAAGAAAAATCAGGGATGGGTTCAGATTTTAAAAAAGGGAATGAAAATTAACCCCACCCTCACCTTAATCCTCTCCCTAAGGGAGAGGAAACCTCTCTTATTCCCTCCCTTTCAAGGGGAGGGTTAGGGTGGGGATGGGGTAAACAAGGTATTTTCGGTGCAAAATATGGCAGAAGCAGCATTATCAAAAAAGAGATATACATACGAGGATTACCTGAAGACTCCTGATGATGAGAGGTACGAACTTATTGAGGGGGACTTGTTTATGACGCCATCGCCAAAGACAGATCATCAAAGGATTTCCGGAAGACTTGAATTTAAACTAAGAGAATATGTTATGGAGAATGACCTTGGCGAGGTATTTGACGCCCCTTATGATGTATATTTCGATGAAGAGGATGTGGTTCAACCGGACATACTGTATGTCGCGAAGGATAGACTGGGCATTATAGGTGAGAAGAACATCCAGGGCGCTCCTGACCTCATAGTAGAGATTCTGTCGGAGGGAACGGCGTATCGCGACGCTATCCAGAAGAAGGTGCTTTATGCGAGGCATGGAGTTAAGGAGTACTGGATAGTTGCCCCGAAAGAGAAGATGATAGAGGTGTATGAACCTAAGGATGGCTTGTATCAACTTATTGGGACATATTTTAAGGACGAGACT
Organism: Deltaproteobacteria bacterium; assembly: GCA_030646755.1. Taxonomy (GTDB): domain Bacteria; phylum Desulfobacterota; class JAENJC01; order JAENJC01; family JAENJC01; genus JAUSKU01. The sequence goes on along the minus strand of JAUSKU010000018.1, from coordinate 48,227 downwards.
GTTGAATCTCGCGTGTTACAAGGTTTCAAGGTTGATTTGAAAGAGATATTTTGAAGATAAGCCTATGATGGCAGAACTCAATAATGATGCACCCATCTCTCCTGAGATAAACAAATACCTGGCCATCCTCAGCAAGGACCCTGGTTCCATGGTCTTTGCCTCCCTTGTGGAGGTATACAGGAAGGCGGGGATGCTCGATGAGGCTATCGCAACTGCTCAGGATGGCTTGAAACTTCATCCCAACTATGTAAGCGGGATGGTGGCCCTTGGGAGGGCCTACTATGAAAAGGGGATGCTGATTGAAGCAAGCGAGACCCTGGAAAAGGTCCGTGCAATAGCCCCTGACAATATCGTTGCAGCGAATATACTTGAAGAGATAAGGAAACAGTGGCAAGAGGTCGGGGAGAAGGAAGAGGCAGAGGTAAAGGTAGAGGTAGAGGAAAGTCCAGAGGAAGTCACTCCGGTCTTTGAGGTAGTGGAAGAAACAGAGCAGGAGGTAATAGAGGCCGATGAGCTGGAAGAGCTTGAAGAGATAGAGGCTGTAAAAGAGGCCGGATCTCTATTCGGAGAAGAGATTACAGAGGAGTTGTGGACAGGGGAGACAATTCCAGAAGGTCAGAAGGTAGAGGTAAAGGTAGAGGAAGAGGAGGCCAAGCCCAAGAGGGAGATAACCACAAGCACCATTGCTGATCTTTACATAAAACAGGGTTATATAGACAAGGCCGTAGATATATACCAGGCCCTTTACAATGCCAATCCTTATAATGAGGAGATAAAGGGAAAGCTCGATGAGCTGAAAAGGCAGGTAGAGGTAGAGGAACAGGTAGAGGTAAAGGTAGAGGAGGAACCGACGGTAGGGTGGGCTGAGCCCACAAGTGAGGAGCCAGAAATCATCAGCCGGCAGGAAGCACAATATGCAGATGAAGAAATGAAGCCTGAGGAACAAAAAAAATCAGTTGATGAGAATATAAAGAGGTTGGAGTCCTGGCTTAGGACAATCCAGAGCGAGAGGCGGAAGGTCTGATGGATTTTAGGGACATATTGAAAGATCTGGTCAAGAGGGTAGACGGAGCAAAGGCTGCCGTTCTTATGGGTTATGACGGGATATCTATAGACGAGTATAAAAGGGAAGGGACTGACATAGACATCCAGCTGATAGGGATTGAGTATTCAGGCATAATCAAGGAGATGAAGAGGACATCTGAAGTCCTTGAGGGTGGTGATGTGGCAGAGGTCTCTGTCATAACAGGGAATGGGATAGTTGTGATAAGGGCAGTGAGTGATGATTACTTCATCATGATTAATCTGGATATTGACGGGAATCTTGGAAAGGCGAGATATCTTATGAAGATGTCTGTGCCAAAGCTTAAAGAGCAGTTATAAAGGAGTCTTGAGTTCAAGTTGCAATTTTAGTCATATATCCATAATCCTAACCTTCCCGGTCAAGAGCCTTCAATTCACCCTCACCCTGACCCTCTCCCATCAAGGGAGAGGGGAATTTAGTGAAAAAACTCTTGCAAAGAAAAATCTAAGATGATAAGAAATAAACTCTCCCGACTTGAGGATGTCATGAGGGCGGCACGGTGTGATGCCCTTCTCATTACCAGTCTCGAAAATATCCGTTACATTACCGGCTTTACAGGTTCCAGCGGTGTCTTGCTGATAACCGATAATGGAGGGATATTCTTTACCGATTCCCGCTATACAGAGCAGGCGTCAAAAGAGGTAGAGGCAAAGGTAGAGGTAAAGGAATACAAGAAAAGGGTTCCTGAACTGGGAGCAGCACTGATTGATGCCGGATATAAAAGGGTGGGGTTCGAGGACTCCAGTTTAACATATAAGGAATATCAGGAATTAAAAAAGGAAGCCCGTGGTGTTAGGCTGGTTCCCTTGAAAGACAGACTCACTCTCTTGAGAGGCGTGAAGTCAAAGAGCGAGCTTAGGCTTATATCCGGCGCTGCGGATATAGCATATAAGGCATTTGAAGAACTCCTCCCCTCTGTAAAACCAGGGAAGAGGGAAGATGATCTGGCGATAGAGCTGGAATACCTGATGAGGAAGGGAGGGGCAGAGGGCCTGTCCTTTGAAGTGATTGTGGCGTCAGGGGGACGTTCTGCCCTGCCTCACGGAAGGGCAGGCAATAAACTTCTGAAAACGGGAGACCCTGTAGTTATAGACTTCGGGGCAAGGTACGAAGGTTATCATTCCGATGAGACAGTTACAGTATTTATCGGAAAGGCCAGCGAAAGGCACCGGAGGATTTACCGGACAGTTAAAGAGGCCCATGACATGGCTATTGATGCTGTGAGGCCTGGTGTAAAGTTTTCAGACATAGACAGGACTGCCAGGGATTTTATAGACAAGGCGGGATACGGCAAATATTTCGGCCACGGGACAGGGCACGGCGTAGGTCTTAACGTCCATGAGGCGCCTTCTATAAGCCCCAATTCAAAAGGGGTGGCAGAGGAAGGGATGGTATTCACCGTTGAGCCAGGGATATACATCCCGAAGGTTGGCGGGGTCAGGATAGAGGACATGGTTGTTGTAACAAAAGAAGGATGCAGGGTCTTGACAAAGATACCGAAGGAGTTGACAGTAATTTAAGTTTGCCACAGAGCACACAGAGCACACAGAGATTACGATAATTATACTGACCAGTTTCTGTCATGCCCGAAGTCCTTAGTCGAGCATCCAGGCTTTAAGAACATGGATTCCCGATTAGACACTTCGGGAATGACAATAATACTGCTTTATTTATGAACTTCTTAATAATTCTCTGAGACCTCTGTGACCTCTGTGGCTAAAAGGGAGGGTAGATGTATTCAACTGCAGAATTCAAAAATGGCTTAAAGGTAGAGCTTGATGGAGAGCCGTATACTATAGTGGAGTTCCAGCATGTAAAGCCGGGGAAGGGCGGGGCGTTTGTGCGGACGAAACTGAAGGCTTTAAAGACCGGAAAGGTCATAGAAAGGACATTCCGTTCCGGTGAGAAGGTGGACAAGCCTGATGTAGAGGCGAAGAAGATGCAGTTCCTTTATGAGGCAGACGACAGCTACCATTTCATGGATGTGGAGAGCTACGAGCAGTTCCAGTTTTCCAGGGATCAGATAGGGGATGGGGTAGGCTTCCTCAAGGAGGAGACTGTGGTGGCTGTGCTTTTCCACAACCAGAAGGCTATAGGCGTCGAACTGCCAAATTTTGTTGAGATAGAAATAGCAGAGACAGATCCCGGATTGCGTGGGGATACTGTCTCCAGCAGTGGGAAACCTGCCAAATTAAAGACAGGTGCAGTTGTTCAGGTTCCGCTATTTGTAAATATCGGAGATGTCATAAAGGTGGATACCAGGACCTGGGAGTATATAGAAAGAGTGAAATAGCCGTAGGGGCGGCCCCATGTGGCCGCCCAAACCAGGGCAACCACGCAGGGTTGCCCCTACAATTACGGAGGTAGGTATGGACTTAAAGGACATAAAGCAGATAATAAAGGTACTGGAAGGTACCGATGTTACAGAGATAGAGGTAGAGCAGGAAGGCGTAAAGGTAAGGGTGAAAAGGGGCGGGTTCCAGCCGGTTGTGCCTGTAACCCCTGTACCGGTTTTGCCCCGTGGTGTAGAGGTTCCGCCAGCAGACGAGTCTGCCTCAACGGTCGAAAAGCCGATGGAAAAGGATAGCCATAAGCTTAAGACTATCAGCTCTCCTATGGTTGGGACATTTTATCTCACTCCTGCCCCTGATGCCCCGCCACTTGTTGAGGTGGGAAGCATCGTCACCAAGGGTCAGACCCTCTGTATAATAGAGGCCATGAAGCTGATGAACGAGATAGAGGCTGAGTGCTCGGGGAAGATAACATCTATATTGGTTGAAAATGCCCAACCGGTCGAATATGGGGAACCATTGTTTATGATAGAGCCGGCATAAGGAGATTTTAACCCCATCCCCACCTTAATCCTCCCCTTGAAGGGGAGAAAATACCCTCTCCATCAGGGAGAGGGGCAGGGTGAGGGTGGGGATTTAGGTTATTTAGGGAGATGAATGTTTCAGAAGATATTGATAGCGAACAGGGGTGAGATAGCCCTGAGGATAATAAGGGCCTGCAAGGAACTTGGGATTAGGACGGTTGCAGTCCATTCCACTGCCGACAGCGAGGCCATGCATGTCAAGCTGGCTGATGAGAGTGTTTGCATAGGGCCTCCGGAGAGCAGATACAGCTATCTGAACATCCCGGCCATTCTTTCAGCTGCTGAGGTCACGGATGCGGAGGCGATACATCCTGGATACGGTTTTTTGGCTGAAAATGCAGCATTTGCCGAGATGTGCCAGGCAGGCGGGATAAAGTTCATTGGTCCTACCGCCAGAAGCATCAAGTTGATGGGAGACAAGATAAAGGCCAGGGAGACGATGATAAAGTCGGGTGTCCCTGTTCTCCCAGGGAGCAAGAATGAAATAGGGTCGGATGAAGAGGCCAGAAAGATTGCCGATGAGATAGGATATCCGGTAATCATCAAGGCGGCGGCAGGCGGCGGGGGAAAGGGGATGAAGATAGTCCACACCTCTGCAGGGCTTATAAGTTCTCTTATGACTGCGAGGTCGGAGGCCCAGGCGGCCTTTGGAAACTCCTCTGTTTACATAGAGAAGTTTTGTGAAAGGCCGAGGCATGTGGAGATACAGCTCCTTGCGGATAACTACTGGAATATCGTTCATTTAGGCGAAAGGGATTGTTCCATCCAGAGGAGGCATCAAAAACTTATAGAGGAGTCTCCATGTCCTGTGCTTACTGACAAGCTCAGGGATAAGATGGGCAAGGCAGCGGTAAAGGCCGCCCAGGCAGTAAATTATACAAACGTGGGAACTGTGGAATTTCTGTTGGACGGGGACAATTTTTATTTTATGGAGATGAATACCAGGATCCAGGTGGAACACCCTGTGACTGAGATGGTGACGGGTATAGACCTGGTAAAGGAGCAGATAAAGGCCGCAGCAGGGGAGAAGTTAACAATAAAGCAGAGGGATATCAAGATAAGGGGGCACAGCATCGAGTGCAGGATAAATGCCGAAGATCCTGTCAAGTTCATACCCTGCCCGGGGAGGATTGACGGTTATCACGTCCCTGGAGGGCCGGGTGTCAGGGTGGACTCCGCAGCATATAATCACTATACCATACCTCCCTACTATGACTCCATGATAGCCAAACTTATTGTGCATGCCGACAGCAGGGATGAGGCAATCAGCAGGATGCTGAGAGCCTTGGATGAATATGTGATAGATGGGATAAAGACTACCATCCCGTTCCATAAGAAACTGCTTAGAGATAAGGATTTTGTAAAGGGGAATTTTGATACTAATTTCTTGACAAGATATTTGGGATAGGATAAAAAGGCTGCAACGGTGAATCGTAGGGGCGGCCCTTTGTGGCCGCCCTGGGCAACCACATGGGGTTGCCCCTACAAAATATTTCAGGAGGATTATTATGGATTTTCCAAAGGATTTAAAATATCACAAGGAGCATACCTGGGTCAAGGTCGAGGGAAACAGGGCTCTTATAGGGATTACAGACCATGCGCAGGAAGAGCTTGGGGATATTGTTTACGTTGAACTGCCGGAGAGAGGATCTGACTCTGAGCAGGACGAGTCATTTGGTACCGTGGAATCTGCAAAGGCCATATCTGAGCTGTTTGCCCCGATAAGCGGCCGCGTTGTGGACATAAATGAAGACCTGGCAGATCAGCCGGAGTTGATAAACGACGACCCTTACGACAGCGGCTGGCTGGTAGAGATCGAGATGAGTGACCCGTCCGAACTCGACAGTCTTCTCACTGCTGATACTTATAAGAAGTATATTGAAGAAGAAAAGGGGTAATGCCGCCCTGGCGTCTTATTAAATCAAAGCCTTCCGATGCCTTTACCAATATGGCGGTTGATGAAGCCATATTAAGGACGGTTTCCGCAGGCAAATCTCCGCCTACCCTAAGGTTCTATTCCTGGGCCCCGCCTGCCGTATCTGTAGGGTATTTCCAAAATTCATGTACTGATGTGGACGTCGAGGCCTGCCGTAAGTTGGGGATAGATGTGGTCCGGCGGCTGACCGGTGGAAGGGCCGTCCTTCATGATAAGGAACTGACCTACAGCGTGATCTGCCCTGAAAACGATCCTCACTTCCCGGACAGCATCCTCGGCACATATAAAATAATCAGCAATTGCCTTATAAGGGGGCTAAGCTTTCTTGGACTCGATGCCTCCCTGACGCCGTTTGTAAAAAAAGAGGGCAAAAATGCCCCTTCAGCCTGTTTTTCATCCCCTTCATACTATGAGATTACAGTGGCAGGGAACAAGCTTGTAGGCTCTGCCCAGAGGAGAGGAGAGGGAGTCTTCCTTCAGCATGGTTCGATACTTATGGAATTCGACAGCGAGAGGCTTACAACGGTACTCCCTGGCTTGGTTAGGCTCGACAGGGTCACTTCCATAAGCGACTACCTATCAGTTGATATGACGACGCTGATTTCCTCCCTTGTGAAAGGGTTTGAGGAAGGGCTGGGTATTTCACTCTCAGATGGGTTTTTGAGCGATGAAGAAGTGGCTTTAAGTGAGAAATACAGAGAGGAGAAATACTCTCAGAGGGAATGGAATTTAAATCGCTAACCAAGCCTCTTTTTAAACCCAACTAACTCACTGTTATAACTATTATATCCTTATTTATACCTCAGCGCTTCTACCGGTTTAACCTCGATGACGTACATGCAGGATACGTGCGGTATCCATGATTACTGAAGCGCCCGCCCTTCCCCCGCCTCCTCAAAAGTCCGCCCGTCCCGGATGTGGTAGATGCGCTTGAAAGTGGGGATGATTTTCTCGTCATGTGTCACCACGATGATCGCGGTATGGTACTGCGTGGCCATCTGGTTGAGGATGCGCATCACGGCCAGCGCGCGCTCGCTGTCCAACGGCGCGGTGGGTTCGTCAGCCAGGATCACCGGCGGCTTGTTGGCCAGCGCTCGGGCAATGGAAACCCGCTGCTGCTCGCCGCCTGAAAGTTCGGAAGGTTGCGCACTGGCGCGGTGTGCTACGTCGAGTGCTTGCAGCAGTTCCAGGGAGCGGGCGCGGGCTTCTCCATTGGGCCGCCCAGCCAGCATGGGCAAGAGCGCCACGTTGTCGGTAACGTCCAGAAAAGGGATCAGATAAGGGGCCTGAAAAATGAAGCCGATGCTATCGCGGCGCAGCACCCGCAGGTCGGAAATCCTCCAGCCATTGTCGTAAATGACATCGCCGCCCAGGGTCATACGCCCCTGCGTCGGTTCGATCACCGCCCCCAGGCATTTAAGCAGGGTGGTCTTGCCGGAGCCGCTGGGGCCTATGAGGCCGACTACCTCGCCTGGGGCGACACTCATGTTCACTTCCTTGAGCGCATCGACGGCGGTCGCGCCCTCGCCATAGCGTTTGCTCAGGCCTTCGATGTGGATGCCAATCTCTTTGTTCATATCAACCTCCAATTGCCGTCGCCGGATCGACCTTGAGCGCCGCGCGTATCGCCAGGGTGCTGGCGAGGGTGCAGACCACCATCACGATGACGAAGCCACGCACCGCGTCACCCGGTTCGAGCAGGATATATCTCGGGAAAAATGGCCCCCATATGGTGGCGGCAATCTTGCCGACGGCGAAACCTATCAGACCCAAACCCAGCGCCTGCTGCAGGATCATGCCGGCGATGGTGCGATTGTGAGTGCCGATAAGTTTCAAAACGGCGATCTCGCGGATCTTGCCCAGGGTCATGGTGTAAATGATGAAAGCCACAATGGCTGCGCTGACTATGGTCAGAATCACCAGAAACATGGCGATCTGCCTGGCAGCAGTGGCGATCAATTTGGCGATCAAGATATCTTCCATCTGCGCTCGGATAAACGCCTGCAAATGCTTCCAGCGGCGGATGTCCTGCGCCACTGTCTCGGGTGAGTGCCCATCGGCCACCCGCACCAGCACCGCATTGACATTGCGGTTGCTGGTCTGCGAGGCATTGATCGCCTCCAGCAAGCCGGGCACGCCGGGGCGGTTGAGTGCGGGATTGGCGGCGATGCGGGCGCGCTGGTTGACGATGGCGTCGTTGTCTTTGAGAAATTGCGCCTCCTGGGCGTCCTTGAGCGGAATAAATATCATCGGGTCGCCGCCGGAGGACACCATGCGCCGGGTGAGGCCGACCACGGCGTATTCGTGACGGCGGATGCGGATGCGGTCGCCCACTGCGAAGCCGGTTTTCAGGTCGGCCACCGCTTCGTAATGACTGCGGGTAATGCGCCGGCCTGCCACCAAGTAGCTCGGCTCGCCCGGTTGACCGGGTTCGAAGCCCACCACCATGGCGCGCACGTCGGTGTCGCCTTTGCGCACCTGCATAGTGAGATAGCTGACATTGGCGGCTTGCGCCATGCCGCGCATGCCGAGAATGCCGCGATAGATATCGTCGGGAATACTGGACGATTCGGCGTAAGGCCCCAGAGTGTCTTTTTGCACAACCCACAGATCGGCGCCGCTGTTGTTAAGCATCACCTTGGCATCGTCTACCATGCCGCGATAGACGCCTGCCATGGTGAACGTAACGCCTATCAGCAGCCCCAGCCCCAGTCCGGTGAGAACGAACTTGCTCCAGGAATGCAGGATGTCGCGGCCGGCAAGGTTGATCATTGCGCTTTCCTGACCAGCGAGTCAACCACCTTGATCCGGCTGTCATCCTTAAGGTCGCGTTCGCTGAAAACGATCACCTCATCGCCGGATTTCAGCCCTTCTAGAATCTGCACCTTGCCGTCAAGGCTCTCCTCCCCCGTCTTCACCTTTGCGAAGCGCAGATGCCCGTCCGCACGCAGCCAGACGCCGACCTGGGCGCCGCGATAGCGGAGGCTTGCATTGGGGATGATCAGCGCGTCGCTGAGCGTAGGTAGTCGCAGCGTCACCTCGGCCATCTCGCCGGTGGACACCCCTTGCGGCATGAGATCGAAAGCCACTTGGGCGATGCGCTCTTCTGTCACGCTGTCGCTGCTCGGCTCGACGCGGACGACCTTGCCCGCAAGTGGTTTCTGCGGATTGGAGCGGAGCGTGATTCCGGCCGGTAGTCCCGCCCGGAGGCCGGAGGAGCGCCCCTGATCCAGCCTTACCGTGACCCACAGGCTGGTGGGTTGCACCAGCTTGAGCACTGCCTGTCCGGCCACGACAGTGGAACCTGGTTCAGCGTCGCGCGAAGTCACCACACCGTCAGCTGGCGCCTCCATGCGGATGTTCATCCGCTGCCGCTTCGCCCCTTCAAGCTCTGACTCCAACTTCGACAGGTCTTTCCGAGCTCCGACCAGCGCAGCTTCCGCTGCGGAAAGTTGGGCATCCGCCGATTTCTGTTGCTGTACCATGCCATCCACGATGCTCTGGCTGACAAAGCCCTTATGCCCCATCTCTATATAGCGTTGCGCCTCGATGGCGGCCAATTCCTGGCGGCTCTTCACGTCATGCAACTGAGCTTCAACAGTCAGCACTGCGCTGCGAGCACGGGTAGCTGCGGCAACTGCTGAGGCCACGCGCTCGTCGAGATCCACCGGCTCCATTTCCGCCAACAACTGACCGACCTTGACTGCGTCACCCACATCGACCAGCACGCGCTTGACCCTGCCGGCAGCGGTAGGTCCGATAAGATACGCGCGCTGCGCCTCTACCGTGCCGATGCCGGATAAGGCAGGCCTAACCTCACCTTTCGCAACCTGGGTCACGGTCACCTTTATCGGTGCGAACGGACCGCTCTTAGCCGCAATCCAACCAAAGACAAGCAGAAAGACAATTCCGAATAAGCCAACCCAAACCTGCCGCGGCAGTGCCAGGGATTTTTTCATGACATCCTCCATAACCAAATACTTAGGGGCCGTTAAGGAATAACCAGTGCTTTTCTGGTTAAGCCTTTATGGCCCCTTACGCCGCTCTCGCCATTCTGATGTCCAGGTTAATTTTGAACGACGGCTTATTTATCCCTGGCACTCGAGATTCTCCTTATAGGCCTCCCATAGCTTATCCCCTTCGTCAAGGAGGGATGTCTTAAAGCCGCTTAGGGACCATCTCAGTACGCTGAGTTGGATCATACCTACAAACATGCCAGCCGTTATTGTACTGCCTCCAGCACACTTTATACTTCCGTCCCTGATCCCGCTATCCAGGATACCGGCCAGCATCCCGATGTAGTGACTAATAAATGATGATAGCTTTTCCCGGAGGTCCTTCCTGAACACCACCTCAGATGAAAATACGATGCGTGGAATGCCTCTATTTTGCGCTATATGCTTTAGCTGGAGCTTAAATATACACTCCAACTTTTCGAGCGGTGCAATAGCCTCCGCATTTACAATCGTGAGGTTATTGGAAAGAGTTTGCTCAAGGTCGTCAACCACAGCGGTTAGTATGGCGTCCTTATTCTTGAAATGGCGGTACAGGTTTGCCTCAGAGACCCCGACGAGCTTTGCGATCTTCGACGTTGTAAGGCCCTGGACCCCTTCATCACCTATGATGGTCAGCGCTGCCTTGACTATCTGCTCCCTTCTAACCTCGGTTGTTTCTTTCTTTATTGCCATTTTTGTTACTCCGATTAACGTAAGTTAATACTCACTCACATAATAAGGGAAAGAAAATTGCGAGTCAACAGGAATTTAAAAGGGCAGGGCGAGGCTTGACTAATGGCGCACTTTAATATAATGATACCTCATTCTTAAATATAGGAGGCGGCCATGGAGACATACTATAAACCTGAAGATCTGAGCAAGTTCCCGGGGATGGGTGAGGGAGCACCCGAACTCTGGAAGAAGTTCTCAGAGTGGTACGGCGCAGTGTTCGCAGAGGGGGCCCTTACTGAAAGGGAGAAGGCGCTCATTGCCCTGGCCGTTGCCCATGCAGTCCAGTGTCCGTACTGCATAGACGCATACACCAGAGACTGCCTTGAAAAAGGTTCCAACAAGGAGCAGATGACTGAGGCGGTTCATGTGGCAGCTGCCATAAGAGGCGGGGCATCCCTTGTGCACGGCGTCCAGATGAAGAATGTGATTGAAAAGATATCTATGTAGGGAGATTTATGGAACTCAAGCCCTTTGACAAAACCATTGCTGAGAGCAACCTCTACCCTCTAAAATCTACAGGCATTAATACCTTGCAGGTCAATGTCGGCAAGCTCTGCAACCAGGTATGCAGGCACTGCCATGTAGATGCCGGACCCGGCAGGAAAGAGGTCATGACAAGGGAGACATTGGAGCTGTGTCTTGATATCCTTAGAGATACAGACATACCCACTGTGGATATAACCGGCGGAGCGCCTGAGATGAACCCTGACTTCCGATGGTTCGTCGAAGAATGCCGTAAGCTGGGACGGCACGTAATGATCAGGACAAACCTTACCATACTGTCAGAGCCGGGATATGAAGATATGCCACGGTTTTTTGCCGAAAATAAGGTCGAGGTGATAGCCTCCCTCCCGTATTACATGGAGCAGAACACAGATTCCCAGCGGGGTAGGGGGGTATTCAAAAAATCGATAGAGTCCCTGAAAAGACTCAATTCTTTGGGTTATGGCAGGGAGGGTTCAGGGTTAACTTTGGATATTGTCTTCAACCCTGGAGGAGCCTTTCTTCCGCCTTCCCAGAAGGCCTTGGAAGCTGATTACAAGAGAGAGATGCAGAAGAGATACGGCATATCCTTTAACAACCTTTTTACCATCACGAACCTGCCTGTAGGAAGGTTCCTTGCTTACCTGAATTCCTCAGGAAACTTTGAGATGTATATGAACAGGCTTGTATCTTCCTTCAACCCCTTGGCAGCAGCCAACGCCATGTGCCGGGATATACTTTCAGTCGGATGGGACGGTACATTATACGACTGCGACTTTAACCAGATGCTTGGGTTGTCCGTGAATCACGGCGTCCCGTCTCATATAAGGGATTTTGACCTTTCAAGGCTTTCCAAGAGGCAGATCGTAACTGGTCTCCACTGTTACGGCTGCACTGCAGGAGCAGGCTCCAGTTGCGGAGGGGCTACGACGTAAATCAAATCCCCCTTAATCCCCCTTTTACAAAGGGGGATACTTTATTCCCCTCTTTGGCAAAGAGGGGTGAGGGGAGATTTTCAGGTAAGTCCTTCTTCTATCCTTATAAACACCGTCTTGTCATGGACTACGGGAAGCCTGTCTATCTCATCCAGTGCCTTTCTTACATCCCTTTCCCTTGCTTCATGGGTCATCATGACAATTGGCACAGCCCCTTCAATCTCTCTCCCCTTCTGGATCATAGAGGATATGCTTATGTTGTTCTCACCCAATATCCCGGATATCTTTGAGAGAACGCCGGGCCTGTCCATGGCTGAAAACCTGATATAATAATGGTTTACAGTCTCCGAGATATCCTTCACCTTTGCATCTTTTATACATTCTTCCCTACATCCAAGGGGTGGAACCCTCTGGTGGCTCTTCTTGATGATGTTTCTTGCAATGTCAACTATGTCGCTCACTACGGCGCTCCCTGTAGGCATCATCCCTGCCCCCCGCCCATAGAACATGGTGGAACCCACTGCATCCCCTGTGACATATATGGCATTGAAGACGCCGTCTACTGTGGCCAGCATGGCGCTTTCCTTCAGCATGGTAGGATGGACTCTTGCCTCTATCTTTCCCTTATCGTCCTTTGTTATGGCCAGAAGCTTTATCCTGTAACCAAACTCCCTGGCAAACTCGATGTCAAGAGGTGTTATCTTTGAAATACCCTCCGTATATATATCCTCAAACCTTATCCTGACCCCGTATGCCAGTGATATCAGTATGGCAAGCTTGTGGGCGGCATCTATCCCTTCCACGTCAAATGTAGGGTCTGTCTCGGCATAACCTTTTTCCTGGGCCTCCTTGAGCACATCTGCAAATTTCTCTCCCCCGGCAGTCATCTTTGTCAGTATATAGTTGGTTGTGCCGTTAACTATACCGTATATGGACTCGATCCTGTTTGCCACAAGGCCCTCTTTCAGCGCCCTTATTATCGGTATCCCGCCCCCTACAGAGGCCTCAAAGCCTATATCTATCCCTTTCGCGTATGCTGCCTTGAATATCTCGTCACCGTGAACCGCCAGCAGAGCCTTATTTGCTGTTACTACATGCTTGCCTTTGTCAATCGCCTTGAGGATAAACTCTTTTGCATAACCGTACCCGCCGATAAGTTCAATGACAATCTCTATCTCAGGGTCGTTCAGTATCTCATCGGCGTCTCTCGTAAGTATAGAGGGGTCAACCTTTATCTCCCGCTCCTTCTCCGGCTGGTGGTCGGCGATTTTTTTTATAACTATGGGGGCGCCTACCCTCTCCTCAATTAGCCTTGAATTCTCAAGAAGTATCTTGGCCGTACCTGTGCCAACTGTGCCAAAGCCGACTATCCCCACATTTATAGCTTTCATTACGGTATATGCTCCTTAGGATATTGGATTATTTACAGAACGATATTTACATATCCAAAACCCCTTTGTCAACATGACATCTGAAAGGGAAGGGGGGAATAAAAAAGCCCCACAGACAAACTCTGTGGGGCATGACAGTTCATGGTGCCCAGGGAGGGAATTGAACCCCCGACACGAGGATTTTCAGTCCTCTGCTCTACCGACTGAGCTACCTGGGCGTTTTTAAGAACATTTAAGATAGCGGAAAGGGGCTCTTTTTGTCAAGCTTTTTTCAGCTGCAAGGCTGAATATAAAAAAGCCTTGCAAAATGAAATCAAAAAAGATAATATACAAAAATTCGTTACCCTCATTATGAAGGTACGAACCAATTTACACGTCCCCATCGTCTAGAGGCCAAGGACACCGCCCTTTCACGGCGGCGACACGGGTTCGAATCCCGTTGGGGACGCCAATTTATTCACCTCTTGCTCTTAACCTTTCAATACGCATTCTTGTTCAAAAGCCCCTTCCAGACAGTGAGCCACATGATCTTTATATCAAGCCAAAGGGACCAGTTTTCGATGTAGTACAAGTCGCATTCAATCCTTTTCTCCAACGAGGTGTTACCCCGCCATCCATTTACCTGTGCCCATCCTGTAATCCCGGCCTTCATCTTATGTCTGAGCATGTAGCCGGGGATATTTTTTCTGAACTCCTCTATAAAGACAGGCCTTTCCGGCCTCGGTCCAACAATGCTCATATCTCCCTTTAGTACATTAAAGAACTGCGGAAGTTCATCAAGGCTCGTCTTTCTAAGGAAAGTGCCCAGTCTCGTCCTTCTGGGATCATTCTCTTTTGCCCAAACAGCTCCACTCTGGGCCTCGGCGTCCACCTGCATGGAACGAAACTTAAGCATGTCAAAGGTCTTGCCGTCAAGTCCCATCCTCTCCTGCTTATATAATATGGGGCCTGGAGATGTCCGCTTGTTGACGACGGAAATCAGAATCATCACTGGCGCCGTTATGATTATAGCAATTATGGAAAGACCTATATCTGTAGCCCTCTTTAAAACAATATTCCAGCCGTATAACGGCGTATCCTGAAGGGTTATTATAGGCAGCCCATCCAGTTCATCAATGCCTCCCCTAAGAGTCATGAACTCCCAGAGGTCTGGAATAACCTTTATATCTACCATTTCGTCATCAATCCTTTTTAACACGTCAATTGTAACATGATGTTCCTCGGTTGACAGGGCTACAATGATCTGGTCTATTTTATTATTTTTTATTACATCTTTAATATTATCGTATGTTCCAAGGACAGGAATTCTACCTTTTTTATCATCCTGAAGATATCCAGGATTTGAAGATAAGAAGCCAACTACCTTTATTCCGAGTTCTGGGTGAATATCTATCCTTTTAAATATATCCTCTGCCGTCTTCCCGGTTCCGACAATAACCGCGAATCTAAGATTATATCCCTTTCTCCTCAGATATCTCAAGACCTCTCGAAATACAATCCTTTCAACCATCATTACAACTATGGTCATTGCCCAGAAGGTCGCAAACATAAGGCGGGAATAATCATACTGCCTGAAGAAAAAGGTAAGTGATACAAGTATGAGAACAGAAAAAGAGCAAGCCTTGGCTATATCAAATATCTCATCGATATAAGACGACAACCTCTTTGGCCTGTAAAGCTCGAAAGCATTAAACACAAAGCCCCATATGAAGAGGATAGGAGCGATGAGGTAAAGATAAATTTGGAAAGAAGGAATACCTTTTTCAACTGGCATAACGCCGCTGTAAAAGCGGATATAATACGAAAATAGCCAAGCCAGAACTATAACAATAAGGTCGGCAATAAAGAGTATGTTTTCAAAAAACTTAGCGTGTTTTTTTAGCATATAGAACTCAACCAAGAGACTTTTTTGCCCTTATCAAGTATTGAACCTCAAGAAAAGGCCTGAATAGTGAAAAAGTCAATATATTAATAGTTCTGCTTTTACTGCCTTTCTCAAATCCTGTAGCTTTAACCATATCAACTGTAAGACCTGAACACTCCATCAATTTTACGGCTGTCTCCCGAACAAAAAACCTTAGATGGGTACTGTCCAATATCCCGGCATCCCTGTAATCCCACTGTCCGAGAAAAAAGAGAGGAAAAGAGGCTTTGAAATGACGGACATTCGGGATACTTGCTATTAGTACGCCACCGGGTTTTATAAGCATGTCTAACTTATGGACAACACTCCAAGGGTCTATCAAGTGTTCCAGGACATCTAAACAGAGAACAACATCTAATGAACCTTCTTCTATGGGTAAATTGATTTTCTCAATATCTCCTTCATATACCTCATCCAGCTTTCCCCGCGCCTCCTCCGCCGCTTCATGAAAAAGTTCCACCCCGCATACCCATTCGCAATGTGTTGCGTTCTTAATATAGTCCAGGGTGTCGCCTGTGCCACAACCTACTTCCAACACACGCCCCATATCGCCGTTGGGCAATAAAGGGAGTATCTCGCTGCGGAGATTCCGGAAGTAATCGTCCTCTTTTTCATTATAAATCGGGTTTATCTTCATCTTACTCATAACTTTCCAGCGAATCCCTCAAAAAAAATTTAGTATGTCTTAGAGATTACTTTATGTCAACCCAAGGCGTTTTTAAACCAAACAAGCTTTCAAAAAGCTCGATATCTTTTTTATAATGGGTTTTCAGCAACTGAGTAGTCTCATAAGAAATGTACGATGATTCGTTTTCTTTATCCGGGATAGCTCTCCATTGATTAAACCAATACATTAAATTTCGTCTAAATCTTTCAGGTAAGATGTGCCAAGTTGCCCGAATATATGCAACCTGTCTTAAATTTTCAATCTGCGGGAATCGCATCCTTACGCCGCCCATGTGGTAAATTTTACCTATATTCGGCGACAGATAATCGGTAGAAATACATAGAAAAAAATAAACTTTTTCCAATATTAACTTAGGGTTGTCTTTTAAATCATCGGTAAAAAGAATTAATAATTGCTCTTTATCAAAATACTTAAGATATTCTTCCATGATCCTTCCATATTCCCCGTTAGTAACAATAAGCCTTTCTTCATTTTCTGGCAAGGAACTTAGTGTTCTAGCGATCTTCAAAGAGCTTTCTCTCAAAGACTCTTTAATGGCTATTTCAAATGTTCGATGCTCTACCCCCAGCCTAACTAACATCTTATAATGAGATAAAGCACGTTTTAAGGGATGTCTTAACAAGACAATTAGTTTTACTTCGGGCATTAATTTGGCTATTCTACCAGGAACCCTCATATCTATCATATAATGTGGTGTGGCCTTCCCCCAAATTTTGTCATGAGGCGCGTCGTAAAAATATTCTGCACTGTATCTATCCCACCCTTTATTATATAATTCATCCTGACTAAAGAATGGTGCTTCTTTTTCCGACGGCATCCATATTTGCGGATGACATGAAAGATACTTATGAAGCGACGTGGTTCCAGATTTTTGTGCACCAATAATAATAAATCCTAATTGTTTGTCCATTTTCCATCTCTTACTTTTACTTATGGTTTCCCCATATAATAGGGAGCGTCCAAATTTTCAGGCGTGACCATACCAAATATGCCAAAACCAAATTCATACCAGCAAGGCTTATGGCTGTTGCAACCGCGACACCTATAACTCCTCCTGATTTAATCATAATGAGATTCAGGAATACGTTTAGAAGCGCTGACACAGTAATGGTGTTCCTCATTAAATGCTCATTCCCGCTCATTAGCAGCAAATATCCCACCGAACCAGTTGCAACATTTATAAATTGCCCGATTGCCAATATTGAAAGGACTAGCGCCCCTTCAAGAAATTGAGGACCGAATAAACCCATTACCTGCTCAGGAACCAGAACAAAAATTAACAAGATAGGGCTGGCTAAAATGGCCATTATTTTTGAAGAACAACGGGTCAAAGTCCCGAGCGACTGAATGTCTCCTTGTCTGTACATTGCAGCAAATTTTGGCGCCGAGATGCTGTTAACAGCGATGAGAATAAAGCTTAAAAGAGCGGCTGTGCGAGATGCAATATTGAAGACTCCTACGTCTGCTTTGGTGCCCCAAATGCCCAACATTATGCTTCCGGTCCACATCATGAGTAAATTCATTACCGATACAACAAAAAGAGGCATGCTGCTGTGCAATAAATCTTTAATTAAAAATTTCCCCTCTAAGCCTTTGGTCTTGGGAGTTGCAACTTTCCATAACATATATCCCAATAGAGTAGTAAATACGGTTGCAATAATATACGCCCATATTCCTCCTCTTACACCAAACATATTGCCTAAGAAGTAAAGCCCTATTAGTGAAATGAATGGAACAGTTACACCTTCTATCATTTGGGAGCAAAAGATTAATTTAAGCCCCTTGAGCATTTCGGCATGGAGTATGAAAAGGGCCATCGGCGTAACAGCCAGTGCCATTAACCGAAAATGTTTAGTCAACTCTGGTTTAAAAAACAAATATTCTGCAAGCCATGGGGATATTGTATACATAACAATTGAGGATATGATGGAAGCCGTGAGAACCAGAAAAATTCCTTTTTGGTAGATTCCTTTTACGGCTGCCCAATTTCTATTAGATGCATTCGCAGCAGTGAAACGCAGTAATGCATTGTCCAGACCAATGCGGCCAAATATCGCAGCAAAGGTTGCAATTGTTAGAGCCAAAAAGTAGATCCCTGCACCTTCTGCTCCAAGCATTCTGGCCAACAACAGATTGAATGCAAAATTTAAACCGGCACCTATGAGCTTCAGGGAAAAAGCTACTGAAGCCCCTTGGATAACTTCTTTCATATGCGTATCAGCGTTATGCCAGGCTAAAGGGATTGGAATCGTCTTTAGAATCTTCACGTTATCAATTCCTTTCAGGGATATCCACATTTCTCAAATAAAATACCTTGTAGTATCAATATCAAGCCCTTATTTGCAGAAGCTAAGTTAGAACCAGTCCCAAGTTTTTCCCTGTCAACTACCCAATCCAGAAGCTTTTATTATAACTTATCCTTTTCTTAAACCACAAAGGGAGGCTGCCCTCTATAAGACCTATCCTATACCCGAAGAACCTGAGCATGGTCTCAAAAATTGCATAAGGCAGCCAGAACCACTCCTTGTTAGCAATCAAATAAACAAGCAGTTCTTTTAAATACCTGATCCCCTCCCTCTCTGACTTAGCCAAATCCATGATCCAGCGGTTTCTACTGAAAAAAACCCCTATATCGAAATACCTTTTAAACTGTGTAGACAAGGAGTAGCTATGGGAATGGTAGACAACGGCATCGGCCTGATATGCTATCTTATAACCGTTTTGAATAAGCCTTGCAGCAAGGAACATATCCTCGTTCATTATCGTATTATCAGGGAATCCACCTACCTTTTCAAAGGCATTCTTCCTGACAGCGGAGAAGACATTGGAGAAAAAGAATGTCTTCACTCCCAAGGCAGGAAGGTCTTTCAAACCTTTCGTCATATTGTTAGAAGGATAATTAAAATACCTTGCAAATCTCTCAATAGGGTTCGCATCCTCTCGCGGTACTTGCCTGCCGTAAACAGCAGCAACACTCGGATCTTCTAAAGAATTAAGCAGGATAGCAAGCACCGTAGAATCTCTTAATGCAGCATCCTGGGTCATATAAATCAGTATATCTCCGGTAGCTTTTGAGGCCGCCATGTTTCTTGTGCCCCCATGATTAAAGCTTCCGGCATTTATCTTAATTAAGTCAACATCAAAGGCCTCACATATCTTTAAAGTATCATCTTCAGAGGAGGAGTCGACTATCAATATCTGGGACGGCTTTACAGACTGTTGCTTCAGCGTAGCAAGGAGTTGTCCAACGTTCTGTTCTCCATTTCTTGTGGGAATTATAACCGATGCCTTAACCAAAGATAAACTTCCTAATCTTATTTTTTAAGAATTTCTTTTCGAATACAGGAGTCATTATCTTAAGCAATTCCTCATTGGTTATTTGCATTGACCCCATTATAGCCCTTCTCTTTTTTAACATAACAGGTAGCATCTTAACAACATCCATCTTTGCCTTAAGATAAAGGAGTGGACTATGGTATCTGATACCAAAATATACTATTTCCGCCAGTGTGCCGAGAATTAGCTCCGGCGCTTTTCGGGGAAAAAGGGAAGCTGGAATATTCTTTATGCGCACAAACTCACTGTTTCTCAACGTATAATAAAGCGCCATTTTACTCATATTTCCTATAGTGGACCTCACCTTGTGATATACCAGTGCTTTAGGAACATATAAAACCTTCCACCCATAAATCTGGGCTCTTAGATTCAGATCGGTATCCTCATGAATAAGGAAAAAATCTTCATCTAGAAATCCGATTTTTTCTATCATCGTTCTTCTATAGAGTGCTGCTCCAGCACAGGCGCCAAAGATATACTCCTGTTTCTCATAAAGAGATAAGTTTTCGCCTTCTCCTCTCTTGAACCCTTTCAAGGAGGTTGAAAAACCGTCGCCAGCACTGTCTATGATGTCGGTTCCATAAGCAATCAACTTCGATGCACATATGCCAACCTCCGGAGCTTTATCCATTGCGTTGACCAATTCTTCGAGCCACCTTTCACCTGGCTCCGTATCGTTGTTCAGGAGGGCGATGTGTTCACCGGAAGCATGTTTCAACCCCACAACGTTTCCACCGCTAAAGCCTGTATTGTTATCAAGTGGGATTAATTTTATTTGAAATCCCTCAGAATGTTCTTTTAAAAACCTCTGAATTTCATATAAAGAGTCATCGGAGGAGGCATTGTCCACCACAAGAACTTCAAAATTCCTAAACGTCTGCCTTTCTAATACCTTTAAACAGCCGACGGTAAGGCCTTTCCCATTATAATTGACAATAATAACACTTACTCTTATCATTTCTGCCTTTTACGGTCATTCAAAATATACCAGTTTGTCTATTACAACTCAAAATCATTTTCCCATTATCTCTGAGAGTATGTACAAGTTAAATTTGAACAAGGTTTAACTTATCAACATCCTTCAGGGCAGGAGAACTTCTGCTGATAATTATAGTTATATTCGGCATTTGAGCCTCCAATCAAGGCTAATAGCTTTCTATCCTTCCGTCTTGAAATACCCGCTTCCTTTCACCTGGATTAATTATGAATTCTACAACACTGCCAGGAAAAAATACTTGAACGCTGTGCGACTCTGTATAAGGTGTACCAACTAAGAGTTCATATTGATTTTGGGCCATATATCCAGAACCGCTTTCTATGACTCGTGTAAAAGTAACATTACCGTCCCTTTGTGGAATGATTTTAACCACCCGACCTTGCTGATTTCTTTCCCCGTTACTACCTACTACTTCCAAATAAAAAAAACTATTCTCCGGTATCGAGGAGTTGTTGCGATAATAATTCAGACCTCCTTCAGTGCCTTCGATGACACCCTCAGTTGAATTATCGGTAGGCAATACTCTCTTTATTACATCGATCCTACCATCTCTGTCGATATCTGCAAAGGCTATTATATCGTTTCCCCATGAATCCATTTCTGTGGGCTTACTTCTCTCAAAACCCTTCCCATTGTTTAAGAGAATAACAGTATCATGGAGACTGCCCCCCGATGCAAAGATATCTTCTCTGCCGTCGTTGTTAAGGTCGTAAATATTCATCCCATAGCTCTCCTCATAAGAATAGGAAGGGACCACATCCGCAGGATTAAACATCTGCCCATCGAACTCATAAAGGGCGGGTCCGGTGCTCGGGTGGTGAATGACAAGATCCAGATACCCGTCATTATTCCAGTCTAAGAATTTAATTCCTTCATCGAAGAGTTCAGGTAACCCAAGTTCTTCTCTAACGTCATTAAATGTGAGATCTCCGTTGTTCATGAAAAGGTGCCCGGCGGCATAGAAATCGATCCACCCATCCAGATTGAAATCCAAAGCCTGAGCACCCTCGACACGCAGATTCACAGGACGGTTTTTCAGGCCAATACCGGCGCTTGTGGATACATCGTAGAACACTCCGTGGCCATCATTAATAAGCAGGTAGGAATGCTCATTGGGGCTGCATTGAGAATAATATGGTAGGAATATATCGAGAGCCCCGTCGTTATTGAAATCAGCCACAAGGATTGTCTCGCCAAAACCCCTTATATACAACTGACTAAATGCGTCGCTTTCTGTAAAGGTGCCGTCGCCGTTATTAAAAAACAGCCTCGCTTTTGACTCAGGGTTATAATCACCATTACATCCGGCACTTATTGTACTATATGCTTCTGAAGGGGAATAGGTGTTGCAGACGATGTCCGGATATCCGTCTCCGTTGAAATCCGCAACCCTGCAGTCCCGGTTGACTCTCCCGTCGGCAAAGAGGCTGCTTAGTCCCAAGGTTGTGTAAGGAACGGCAGTCAAGCTCCCGCTACCGTCATTGATGGTTCCAAGCGCCTCAAGATAACCGTCATTGTTTATGTCGACTATGACAGGGGTGTACCAGTCATAGCTGATTGTTTCCCCCTCAAAAGAAATTGAGGGAGGAGCCGTGTTCTCGCTATCTTCCCCGTTGCCTCCTCCGCTACAACTACAGGTAGCAAAAAGCGTTAATAATATGAATTTAAGGATTATACTTTTGTCTTTCATTTAATGCTCCAAAATTCCCGATCTGTCTTAAGTTCAGCTTTGCAGAATAGCAATGCAGTCTTTACGCAACTCCTCTAAGCGCCCGGAAAATGATTTATACCATTCAAAAAGAAGCACTAATGCAAAAACCAACCTCTCCCTGTGAATACCGTTTTTCAAATCCACTTGCACTAAATTCATCACCTTTTCCATCTCAACTCCGGGCATCTCTCTCGAGGCGAAATAAGCTTCTACCCCTCCTTTGTCCTGAAACCATTGCATCAACCAATTAGCCATAGGCAGCACAAAACCCTGTTTCTTCCTCTCCAAAATGTCTAACGGCAACCATCGTTTAGCAACACGACGCAGAGCAATTTTTGACAATCCGCTTGCCATCCTTTCATGCTGTGGCAGATTCAGGCCCAATTCAACCAGTCGGGGTTGAAGAAAAGGAGCACGGCCCTCCAGACTATGTGCCATTGCCATCCGGTCATACTTTACGAGGAGGTCGTCGGGTAGCCAAGTGACCATGTCAGTCAGAGTGGCGCGCTGCAATGGGTCAAAAGTGTTATTCAGCATAGAAAACAAATCCTTTTCCCATGAGTCCATTTCCGGATATGACTTGCCTATCAGGCGCTCCCGATCTCCAGGATCGGAAAGCAACGGGAAGCCTGAAGGGGTGACGGATACTGAATTATAAACGAGACGTGTATGTCCGCCAATCCTCAGCGTCTTTCTCCTTAATAAAATACTTAATTTCTCACGGAAACTCTTTTCTTGTGCAAATTCACTATAATAACCATACCCGGCAAACACCTCATCCGCCCCTTCCCCTGAGAGGGCAACAGTGACATGTTGCCTTGCCTCCCGGCACAACCAATACAAGGGGAGCATTGCCTGATCGCCGATAGGCTCATCAAGGGCGGCAGCAACCTTTGGGAGCAAATCCTTGAAATTGTCGCTGTCAAATAAAAAATGATGGTGGGTGCTATTGATAGACCTGGCAACATATTTTGCATGAATGCTTTCATCATGACTCTTAGACTTAAATCCCATCGAAAAGGTTGCTATGTGAGGGTTATGCTTTGCAGCAATTGCTGCTACAATAGAGCTGTCAAGCCCACCGGAAAGGAATACGCCGACCGGCACATCAGCAACAAGCCTCGATACAACAGCATTTTCTATTTCTACAGCCAGTTCCTCATCATCAACCTTTCCCGGCCTTGCAAGAGGGATACTGTAATAACGGTGTCGCTCGGGCACAGGATGGTCTAATAGGACCTTTAACCTTTCACCGGGCAGAACGCGTCGAATTCCTTTAAATATCGTCCTGTCTCCCGGAACATAATGCAACGCCAGATACCTGTCAAGGCTGAGCATATCTATCGCAGTATCAACCCATGGCAGGGCTGCCAGCGGCAGCAGAGTGGAGGCATATGCAAAATACCCCTCTTTATAGCAATAAAAAAGAGGCTTTTCCCCGAACCTATCTCTGGCAAGGTGGAGTTCACGTCTTTTGCGATCCAGAATGGCGATGGCATACATTCCGTCAATGCGCTCAAGCAAACCCTCTATTCCCCATTGGGCATAACCGTGGGCAAGAACTTCGGTATCGCTGTTGCTCTCGAAAACGAACCCGGCTTCTTCAAGGTCTTTCCTCAGTGTTTTGTAATTATAGATTTCGCCATTTTGAAAGGCAACTACCTGACCGCCAAGACTTTTAAGCGGTTGCCAGCCATGCTCAAGGTCAATGACCGAAAGACGTCGCATGGCCATCGCAACACTGCCATCTATATATTCGCCGTAACCGTCCGGCCCCCTATTCTCTAAAGTTGCCGCCAACCTTCGGATCACATTTGGATGACTATATTTATTTGATAAATCTATCAGCCCTACTATGCCGCACATATTATTCGCACCTGTTTCAATTCTTCCATGATTAAGCTAAACCCTTCTCAGTATCACTATCACCTCAGCGTTGTTTTTGAACATGAGCTCCGTCTCGAAGGCGTATTTTACGTATCTTTTAAGCCTCGAGAAAAACTCCATTATCTCTGAGGCCGTGAATACATGGTAATGTATGCTGTAGTCGATTTCAAGTAGCTGGTTCGTGCGCCTGGCTATCTCTTCAATTCCCTGGGTCTTGCCAACAAGGGTGACCCATTCCTCGAAGTGTTGCCTTCGCGACCACCCTGGACCATCCTCAAAGTCCCTCACCAAGTGCTCAAAGCTCGTCACAGGCCGGTCGATATCAAATGTATAGCGCTTGTCGGGGATAGCGAGATATAATATGCCGTTGGATTTAATGACCCTCAATTGATTGTTCACTACCCCGATGGGGTTCTGCGAATGTTCGAGAAAGTGGTTGGCTATCACGAAATCCTGGCTCTGGTCTTCAAAACCGGCAAGCCGTTCGCCGTCGTCAATCACATCTATTTTTACCAGATTATGGGTGCCAAGCTCAGGGTAATGCTTCCTTAAGTCCTCCGCAGGCATCCGGTCAACATATTTGACCCTGACATGGCCCGGCACTCTCAGGGGATTGTGTAGAGCGCCTATTTCTATTCCGGCTCCGTTCAGATAGGTGTTTGCGATCAAATCTCTTGTGATGACTTCGGTTTCCACTGACCTTCCCCTAAGTTTTTCTATAATCCAAGGCAATGTTTTCATATATCCTTATGAGATCTCCAATAATATTTTTTATAAAAAAACCTTTTACAAAGTCACTGTTCGCTCGTCCTGCCATTTCATCTCTGAGTCTTTTATCATGTATCAAATACTCGATTTTATTTACCCACTCCTCTTTTGTAGCCGCCAGGAAGCCGTTTACACCGTCATCTATGCATCTTTTGTAAGAGTCCGTGGGAGATGCTACCGTAGGCACCCCCACAAGTGCGGCCTCGAATATCTTAAGCTCGCTTTTACAGTCTGTGAAGGCGTTATTAATCTCAAGCGGAGCAAGATTAATGTCCATCCTGGAGAGGTACCTGAGCATCTCCAGGTGCCCCATAAGAGGAGCGCGCACAACCCTATCTCCGAAGCCTAAGAACTTATTGTCGAGGTCGAGTATGCCCACCACGTACAACTCCGCTTCCCCGTTTCTCTTCATGACCTCGTAAAGAGCGTCCGAGGCCTCCTGAAAATCTTTTTCGTGGGTCCTTGTCCCGCTTAAATACCCTAATTTTACTCTATTATCAAGCTGAGGCTTTTTCTCTTTTCTAAGAATTTCAGCAAGATTATATTGAGAAGTGTTAATTGTGTTCGGAAATACGTAGGACTTTTTGTTAAGCCTCTCAACCCTTTTAGATAGGGCTTCCGTAGAACACGTCACATAATCACTTGCTAATAAAGTTTCCCTGACCCGGCACATATCCTCTATGCGCTTGGATTTTTCAGTCTCATCCATTATAGCAACAGCATATAAAAGATCCGCGGATTCCGGTTCAAAGATAAGGTCGTCGATGTCAAATACAACTGGGATATGTCTGCGGTTGAATTCTTTCAAAATTCTCATCACATTATCGCTGGAAGCAACCCTGAAAACGACTAATAGGTCGGAATCGAGGATACATTCCATATCTTCCGTACCGTCTTCTTTAAAAACAATACATTCAATACCTGCTTCAGTAAGTTCTTCAATCGGATTATAGACCCTGTATCTCTGCGAGTTTTCATCCTGATAAGTGGTCAGGAAAGATATCTTTCTAATAAGGCTTTTCCGGTCGCTATTTACGCCCTTGAAAACCTGATATTTTTTTGTGAAAGACGGCCTCTCGTAAGTAAATTGCCGAAATACATTCTTTTTATAGTTCAGGCACTTTGCCATCCACTTATTCAGATTAAACATAACCTTAGCTCCACGAATTGATAAGAAAAGCGTTATTTGCTTAAATATGCTTCCTGGAAAACCCTGCCATAGGCATCTACCATTTCTTCAAAGGTTTCCAATTGCTGAAGGACATATTTTGAGTTCTCCGAAAAGCCTTTCCTTTTTTCGCTATTTGTTACAAGATCCTCTATCGCTTTTGCCAATGCCACAATATCACCAGGGTCAAAAAATACGGCATTACCCCCTTCCTGAACTTGTTCCCTTATTCCAAATACTGGTGTTGTTATAATAGGGAGATTAAATGCCATCGCCTCCAAAACAATTCTCGGGAAACTTTCGATCCTTGATGTGCATACAAATATGTCACTGGCTCTATAATATTTGGCTATTTCCGGTGTTATGGGTAGAATTTGCACCCTTCGCTTAACCTCGGCAGGCAACCCCTCAACTATTTCATGAAGTTTAATACTGTATGGATTGGGGATATCACCAACGATAAAACATTTGACTCTCTGCAGACAATCAATATTTATTTTCTGCAGGGCAAGAACAAGGTCATGCTGTCCTTTCCTCTCACATACTGTGCCCGGCAGCAATATCATCAAATCGTCATCCGTAACTCCTAATTCGTCCCTGACAGCCTTTCTTCCATACTTGTCTCCTTCAGCATACAACCTGTTTAGATTAAGCCCATTGTAAATCACCATGAAATTGTGTTTAGTGTTGAAAGTGGTATAGATGCTTTTAGTTGCGCGAGCAACAAAGATTATCTTGTATGGATACTCAAAGCACTTCACTGCTTCGCCGGCCTTAGTATTACCCAACCAATCATTATAATATTGCCAGGATTCGCTTTCTCTTATGTTCCATACAGACGGGAGACCGGCATCTTTTGCAGCGGCTATGGCAGAAAAATTAATCAGTGTATTCCCGTATACCAGTTCAGCCCCGGATCTCTTGAAAAAAATCGAAAGTTGTTTTACATTTTCTTTAAATCTTTCTGGCTCCGAAACCAAATTCAAATGCTCATTAATTACTACTTTTATACCGTTAGATTCATATAGTTCCCTTAACGGGCCATCTATCGGACTCAATATCGTGGGCTCTATCAATCCCTTTTGTTTAAGACCGACTGTCAACTCGTACTGGCTGTAGGGAGCGCCCTCATGGTTCAGGTTATGAGTGCACATAAGGGTTTTTATCTTCGTATCAATATCCCCCAAAAATACGGACCGAGGGTAAATTTCGAAGTACTCGCTCTCAAAAGACAGACTTGGATTATAATATTTGTCCTTTCTGCTGTAATATTTCTTTCTGAAATTAAAATTTTCAACTGGGTCGTCGCTGAAGCCTCTCGAAAACCCTTCATGATGGATCAATTCAGCATCTGGCGTATAGACGATTCTATATCCTTTTTCAATCAGCCTTCCGCAGTAATCCACATCGTTATACGCGATCTTGAAGTTGACTTCATCAAATCCTCCAATCTCTAAAAAAAGTTTACGAGGGGTAAGCAGACACGCCGCCGTGACAGCAGAGTAATTTTTTAAAACTTTTGAATAACTCAAATACCCTGAATCCCACTCCGGCAGCCCCTTGAAGGCGTGTCCCGCCATCCCATAGTAAAATTTAATAATAATGCCCGCGTGCTGTATCTTTTTGTCTGGATATAAGAGTCTGGCACCCACAGCGCCTACGCCCTCTATTTTCCCATACCCTGTCATTTGTGACAGCCAGTCTTTACTCAGTATCTCGGTATCATTATTCAAAAACAGGATATACTCCGAACTTGCTGTCTCGGCTGCCCTGTTGTTTATATAAGCGTAGTTAAACTTAACGCCAGGGTTACTGATCCTCACGACCTTGACGATGGGGTGGGCAACTATCTCTTCAAGGTACGCCGTCGTTTCAGGATCGTCACTATCATTGTCGATTATAAGTATCTCATAGTTTGTGTATTCCGTATTCTTAAATATGGAATCAACGCATCGCCTGAGAATCGCTGCCTGATTTTTCGTAGGGATTATAATCGTTACGCTCGGACAATTACTGATAGTGAACCTATGGCTGAAAATTCCTACGCCAGCCTTTAATGCCCAATTAGGCTGATAGGCTTCCGCTGGTATTCCACGCCTGTCTAAGGCATACTGAACAGCCTTTCTCCCAGCCTCAAAACTCTTCGGTTTTGCTCCTCCGGAAGAGGCTGTAGAATTAGGCAGGACACGCCAATGGTACAGGACTAGCGGAATATGGCCCACATGCCTCGCTTTTTCGGAAGCCCTTAATGCAATATCGTAATCCTGTGACCCTTCAAATCCTACTCTGGCTCCCCCTATTTCCTCAAACAGCCTTCGCCTGATGACAAAGGCATGGCTGAAATACATATACGAAAGCAACAATTCCGGAGACCAGTCGGGCTTGAACTGAGGAGCGAAACGCTTCCCATTTATGCCTATCTTGTCGTCATCCGAATACAGCAAGTCTGTATGAGGATTTTGCGTAACGTATAGAGCGATTTCACCTAATGCATCCGGCGAAAACTCGTCATCATGGTCAAGAAATACAAGATATTCCCCGTCAGCCATGGATGCAGCGGCATTTGTAGCAACGCTGATATCGCCGTTGGTTTCACGGTATAGAATTTTAATTCTGGGGTCTTTTTCTGTCCATTTATTTAAAACTTGATGAACGCTATTATCGGAACTCGCGTCATCGGCAATGCACAACTCCCAGTTTTCATAAACCTGCTCCACTACGCTCCTGATAGCGAGTTCCAAAAAATTTGGAGGGGTGTTATAAACGGGCATGATTACGCTTAATAGAGGAGGGGTCTTGACCTTCTCAAGGCGCTTTTTCAGAAAGGCCTCTTTCTTGCTATTCCATTTATTTACATCAAGCCAGGTCTCATAGGGATCCAATCTTTTGGGGGTCTTAAATTCGAGGTTACTTCCAGGCGAACCCACGCCTCCACTAAGCGGCCACTCATACAGCGCCCGCCGCACAAGAATAGGGAGTTCCTTTATCCGGGGAAGACGACCTCTCTTTAAATACCAGTCTTTTGCACGCACGGTTGAATAAACGAAAAAACCAGGTATCTTTAAAAATTTTTTTAAAAAATCTCTTAAATTCATAAATTCATAATTATCGGTATCTGCGTCACTATTTGGCAACCTTATCCGACGCATGCATGTACCACTCATATGTCTTGAGTATTCCATCCCTGATGTTAGTCCTGGCAATCCAACCGAGGGAGGTCAGCTTAGAGACATCTAAAAGTTTTCTTGGAGTTCCATCAGGCTTTGAGTTGTCATACCGGATGTCTCCTTTGTAGCCGACTATTTCTTTGATAAGGATTACAACATCTTTGATCGAGATATCCTCTCCAACTCCTATATTAAAGATCTCTGAGCCATCGTACTTTTCCATCAAAAACAGGCAGGCATCCGCAAGGTCTTCTACGTAAAGGAACTCCCTTCTCGGTGTTCCAGTACCCCATATCTCAACTTCAGGTTTATTCTCCACTTTTGCCTCATGGAATTTTCTTATCAATGCAGGGAGGACGTGGGACGTATTAAGATCAAAATTGTCATATGGGCCGTAAATGTTTGTTGGCATCGCTGAAATAAAGTTTGTACCATACTGCCTGTTATAGGCCTGACACATCTTTAGGCCTACTATCTTCGCTATGGCATAGGGCTCATTCGTCGGCTCCAGTTCGCCAGTCAGAAGATATTCCTCTTTTATAGGCTGCGGGGCATGCTTTGGATATATGCAAGAGCTGCCGAGGAATAGGAGCTTCTTTACGCTATACCTATAAGAGGCATGGATAATGTTGGCCTCTATCATTATATTGTCGTATATAAAATCCGCAGGATAGCTATTGTTGGCCAGTATTCCACCTACCTTGGCGGCTGACAGAAATACGTATTCAGGCCTTTCTTTTTCAAAAAAGGCCTGAATCTCTGACTGCCGCCTGAGGTCAAGCTCCTTGCTTGTCCTCACCACAAGGTTCCCAAATCCTTCCAACTTTAGCCTTCTACATATGGCAGACCCGACAAGTCCGCGATGACCTGCGATATAAATCCTGGATGACTTATTCATGATACCTCATGACCTTATATCCTTCCCTCTTGCAAAGCTGATCCCGCTCCGCCTCTCTGAGATCTTCCATCACCATCTCTGAAACCAGTTCCTTGAATGTAACCTTCGGCGTCCACCCGAGCCTCTGCTTTGCTTTTGTGGGGTCTCCGAGGAGGGTCTCTACCTCTGTCGGACGGAAATAGCGCTTATCCACCTCAACAAGGATCCTTTCTGTATCCTTTTCATACCCCTTCTCATCAACACCTTCACCCCGCCACTCTATATCGATCCCGACTTCATGAAAGGATCTTTCCACAAACTCTCTTACTGAATGCTGCTCGCCGGTGGCTATTACATAATCATCGGGCTGCTCCTGCTGGAGTACCAACCACTGTGCCTCCACATAATCCTTTGCATGCCCCCAGTCTCTTAATGAGTTCAGATTGCCGAGGTACAGTTTCTTCTGTATCCCAAGCTTGATCCGTGCCACGGCTCGTGTAATCTTGCGTGTCACAAAGGTCTCGCCGCGTAGCGGCGACTCATGATTAAAAAGGATCCCATTACAGGCATACAAATCATAGGCCTCACGGTAGTTTACGATAATCCAGTATGAATACAGCTTTGCCACTGCATACGGGCTTCGCGGGTAAAATGGCGTGGTCTCCTTCTGTGGGGTCTCCTGGACCTTTCCGTACAATTCCGATGTAGATGCCTGGTAAAATCGTGTCTTCTTTCCAAGCCCCAGTATCCTTATAGCCTCAAGAAGCCTCAGTGTGCCAAGCGCATCCGCATTAGCAGTGTATTCAGGGGTCTCAAAGGAGACCATAACATGGCTCTGGGCAGCAAGATTATATATCTCGTCAGGCTGGACCTCCTGAATTATACGGATAAGGTTGGTGGCATCGGTAAGGTCTCCGTAATGAAGCTTGAGCCTTACCTCCTTTTCATGAGGATCCCTATATAGATGGTCTATCCTGTCTGTATTAAAAAGAGATGCTCTACGTTTTATCCCGTGGACCATATACCCCTTCCCGAGAAGAAGCTCGGTTAGATAGGCTCCGTCCTGTCCCGTTATACCCGTGATTAGCGCTGTCTTCATACCTTACCTCCTTCATCAATAAAGCGTATTGTCGAGGCCGCAACCTGCTCCCTGGTCATTCCTAATCCAGTAGCCATATCTCATATCTTCCGATGAAACTCATGCCATAAATATTTCATAATTTTTATTCCCGTTGGAAGTATTTTGAAGTGAGTACTCCCGTATGACCGCGGTGTTTCACAAGTCGGGAATTCAGTTCTTTTCAGGCGTAGGCGATACGATCTGACCACCATCTCAATATCTATAGAGAGACCGTAATCGAGCGGAGCTATTCTTCTGAAGGCGGGAACAGTAAACCCCTTGAAACCGTGCAGGACATCTTTTATCATATATCCCTCGCGCCGCCACATGAGAGAGGCAAGATATGCTAACGATAGAACTCCCCATTTTCTTGGTTTAAGAATCTTGCTGTCTTCTTCATTCATACTGCCTTTGATATTCCTACTCGCCACTATCAGTTCATACCCTTCCTCAAAAAGCGGCCGAAACTTCAGTAAATCCTGGACCGGGGTCGTACCCTTCGGGAAGAACACGACCACCGCATCACACTTCGACATCTCTGCCGCGTATACATACGCGGCGTTCAGGCCCCTCTTTGGTTGCAGATATACCGGGATACCCATGGATTCTAAATATTCAACAGTACCATCCGTACTTCCTCCATCAATGGCATAGATTTCATCGAATGCATCACGAGAGAGCGATGGCACATCTGTTTTGCACCCATCGAGTTCATTCCACACCATAAGGCATAATGATATCGTCACAATACCTCACCTTTCCATAGCTTTTTGCCTGTTTCGATCCCCATGGATACAGCTATATCCGAATTCATATGTTCCCAAGTGCCCCAACGACCAACTCCGATGATTTTATTCTGTCCGGCCCATTGGAGTATCCGCGCAACGGCATCAGGTTTTTCTCTCGTATTCAAAGGGTAGGCATATTTATTTCTGTACCTCCAACCTTTTTTTTCAAGAGCCCTCCTGGAATTAGTTTCGGTCCAATATCCCCTCCCGCGCGTAAAGTTATTTCTGCACAACAGTCTGTGGAAGGAAAGATGTTCATCCGGTTCATAAATCCAGTGGGCATCAGTCTGAATATCCTCAGTATGATAATCGACATCTATCGAACTGAACTCCAGTCTAGTAATCTCTTCCTTGATCTCGTCAGGTAGGTTTGAGATGCTGGGCCATATAGTCCAGGGGATAGTTGTGAAGATAGTCTCGGCCTTGAAGCAACCATTGACTACGCGATTTACAATATCGATGCTTGATATCTCAGTATTTGTTATCAACTGCTCGCCCAAGGAGTCACCCATCCGCTTCCAGACTTCTCCGTAACCGTATTCCTTAGGGTATAAAAAAACTCCATGCGCCGGCAGTGTGCCAAAAGGCTTGCCTTCAAGGCAGCTTTGCAGGGTTTCCCTGAAGGAAACATCTGGCAATTTATAGAGCCAGTATATCCCGATCCTATTTAAATCCGTTGACCATATTTTTTTGTTATATGGAAGCATATACTCCTGTGCGATACGCTCGCCCAATTTCCAGGTTATCCACTCCTCAAAAGACTCCGGCGTCGGTATTCCTCTAACACACCCTGCCTGTGCAATGGATTCAAGAAAATCCACCTGGTCGGCAACAGGAAATTGCCAGAGGTTTGCTTCGAGTGGGTAATCAATTTCAATACCTCGAATGCGGATTTTTGAGATGCGCTTATATTCCTGCCATTCCGACCTCGGCAAGAACTTGAACACCATATCCAGAACTTCCTTCCGCTTTACATCAAGGAAGTGGCCGCCGCCAATATCCAGAGGGGCACCGTCCACTACATCGCTTCGGCAAAGTCCGCCGGCAACCGCTTCTTTCTCAATAACGAGAAAAGACTCCTCGCCGAGTTCTTTAAGGGTATGAGCAAGAGCAAGCCCGGAAGGACCTGCACCGAGGATTAAGTATTTATAAGTTTTCATGTTTAGTTTACCTCTTTTATCAAAAGTAAATTATTCCCATAGCTCTGCAGGCATGAGGCAACTGCATGCAATTATATCTTCAATTGAGTTTTAGCAGCACAGCATTAGTGACATTCAATTCACTGCACGATCTATAGTCTTGAAGGTCCAAACGTAGCGCATTAATCTGTTTACCAAGTCGCCATCTCGGCTGCGAACCGACCGGTACTATAGCCCTCGTACCTTTGCCCGAAAACCTTACTACCGTTTTTTCACTCATCGGATATATCTCTGATGCCCAGTAAAGTTCCAAAACCGGCTCTGAGCCAGGATTGTTTTTTTTGCAAGAATACTCCAACATAATATGGTCTACATCTGCACCCAAAATCGTATTCTTAGGCATTTCAAAGTTTATCTGAGGGTCTTCACCTGTTGGCTTATAGCCTCCGTTTTGGCTGCGTGTAAAGTTCACCGGATTCCCAGGGACTAAAGTATGGAGTTTGGTAAACCGGTTTTTCAATAAACGCCATGAACGTCCCCAGGCATTGGGTATCTCCTTTAGGTCAGCTTGATAAAAAACCTCATCAAGGACTTCCATTTGTTGCTCGAATGGAGCTATATTTATGGAGTCTACGCGGTCGGGGCGCACAAGAAAACTAAACATACCGGCTTTCACAGGGACATAGGTATTGACCAGTTCCCGGTACAACAAGTAACTTCGCAGAGACGCCGGGCCTCCGTCCCAAGGAATCCTTTCGGATATCAATACGACAGGCGGCGGGGTTTCCTTTATCTGCTTTACCATTCTCATTTGCGATATGGCGCTTGCAGCCACATAATCGGCAGAATACAGCACAGGCACAGGCATATCAAGATAAAAATAGAGCGCTGAATGATTTGTCAGGTCAAGGAATGTTTCACCGTCTCTAAGATAAGGCATCATGGCCTGCTTGAGTTCCTGCAGTTTCTCCACCCTCTTTGGGTCAGCGAATACCTTGCCGAGGCGCGGCAGCCCGATATCCTTCCCCTTAACAAGGGCATCTTTCTCGCTTACTATAATGCTCTCGAAGGGCTTTGTAATCCAAGATCTGTAGTTCATTACTCCATATCCTGCAGCTGTCGCCATCCCCACGATAAAGGCACTAAAAAGAGCTCTTTTCAACCTTTCCGACTCACGGCTGTAACCCATAATCATTAAAGGCAAAAAAAAGGTCAGGGCTGTGATGGATAAAGCTCCGTCTCTCTCAAGACCGGATGCTGCTATGCGCTCCAACGCCCATTTGCCTGTTATAAAAAAAGAGCCGGGTAAAAGCGCTGCAAGCCAAAAATATCTTTTATCGCCATGCTCTTTAATGTTTGCAATTGTCCTGAAAAAATATATGACAGAGATCAACACTACTAATATCCACGAAAGCTTCAATGACTGCCACTGGAAAGGAACGGCGGCCAGTCCGAATTCTTTAGGGCGGAGATCATACTGGAAAAGGCCGGACCCGTTGGCAATGGTGTTTGTCGAGGCATTGTCTATTATGAAATGAATTAATCCTGCTGCCATGTTACGCATTGGAGAAATGCCGAGTATGAGGAGTGTCATGGCCCCAAGGACAACCCCTGCACGCAGATAAAGCCTTCTCTCCTCTCTGAAAACTCTCCATCCCATGTATGCCGCGATGGGAATACTTCCCAAAGCGATTCCAGCGCCTACAGGCACATTGTATAAAACTGAGAAGAGACATACCGCAATCCAGACGGCAAGCCATCTTCCAGGTCGCTTTGTCAATTCGGGAAGGCACAGCAAAATTATTGCCGGCAAGAGGACAAACATCCGGTTCATCCCGCCTCCAGCGAATGAAGCCAAAGAAAGCGCAATAAGCGGGCCTGCGAAACGGAATAACGCCACGAATGAAAAAGTCACTGCTATTGCTATCAATAGTGTCATTGCCAGAGGGAATGTGGCTATTGTATTACCCCAAAACAGTTTATTCAAACCGCCGTATGCCATTGCCATGAGCCCGTGAATCGGCACAAAATCATGGTACGGTAATTTGCCAAAATCTATAATCTGTTGCCAGGGCAGCAACTGCTCGCCGACATGGAAATCGTCAGTGGCGAAGGAATACGTGCGCCAGGAATTTTGAATGTATGAGACGAACACCACGACCGGATAGAGAGATGCCACAGACAGGCTGACAGAATATGGCAGGACCAGGCCTTCCATTTCCTTCTTTTTGATTTCTCCGTATCTCTTGAACAACCTCCACCATGAAAAAAGGGTGAGTACTCCCGCAACTGCGAGAAGGAGGTCGCTACGGTACATCGCAAGTATTTTCCCCTGGTAAACATAGCTCTGCGATATAAACACAAAGAGTAGCAGAGGAAGAGAAATCTGCAAGAGAAGCAACCCTGAAGATAACCGCCGCTTTAATGCGCCTATTGTTCTCGCGGTGAACAAAGATATGATAATGAAAAGGATAGTTGACGCGACACTCGCCCTTACAAGGATGAGACTCCATTTCTGGAATAGCAGGCCTCGCAAGTCGGCAGAGAATTTTCCCAATGCTACCGAAATGGCGAGGATCGAAAAGAAGCTGAGGATAAGTAATAGTACGGCAGATATCCCGATGTCCGTGATATCTTTGGGCGCTAAGCCGTCTTTAAACCGAGACAGGCCAAGTGCAATGAGGGCAATAATAATGACCAGCATTGCGGAAACATTCAACATGAAGGACGGAACATCCGGCCGCATGAATGCATTCCCAAGCCAGAAGATCGCTGGAATCCAGGCAATCCCGAATAACTGGCGCACTTCCTGAATAGAGTAGTTGTCCCATGCTTGCGCCCTTAAATAAGCGAAAAAGGCTGCAAAGAAAGTACTGAAGAGGATGGACCCTCCAAAAAACAGATTGAGCGTCCTCCACTCCTTCTCCTTATCATAGTCGATCCAAGTTAATGCACCAACAATGAGGTCTATATAATCTTGCCCGTTACCGATATAAGGATACAATTTATATACGCCGATAAAAGCAAGTGCTACTCCTGAGAGAATCGCAACGGTTACATCGTTTTTCCCTATCCTCATACTATCAAAAAAGCGTATTCTCAATACCTGCTCCAATTACCTGTTATGCCCTTTTACTTTTTAAAAACCTCTTTAAACTTCCTTTTCCAGCTCTTTTTCCTTGCCATGCAAAAGACATAATCACTGGGCAAGACCTTCTTTTCGATGAGCGTCTTCTCAAAAAAGATTAATAACTTCAAGATTGTAGAGGCATCTTCACCTTCTTCAAAGTTCGAGGCTATGCCGTTCATTAAAGGATGCAGTATGGTTCCCCCTGTGTAGTTAATCGTAATGACGTCAAGATGCTTTTCCATTGAGGATATAATATCTTCAGAACAGATTGATTCAGACGGATCAATTCTCATTGTTTCCTCTTCAGAAATATTTGTATGATCATTTTTAATTAAACCGTCGAAAGTAATCCTATATTTTTCGGGCAGAATAGAAAGTATTTCATTAACTACCGATAATTGTTCCTCTGTAAACTGTAATCTGTTCGGTCCCACATATTCTCTCATAGCAAAGATGCCGTTACCTTTCAACGCCCTATTAATTTGCATAAAAAGTGAATCCAATCTCTCAATATGGTGAACTGTTCCAACTGAAAATATCAGATCATAAGCATCTTCTTCCAACTGCAAATGATTACAATCTCTTTTTATGTATTGAATGCCTGCAATCCCCTTTTGCTGTGCCAGTTGTTCCTGTTTTTTAAGTAAATTTTCGGCTATGTCTAATACCTCTATTTTATTAAACAGTCCTCTTTCGATTAACATCATCTCCGGCGTTGAATCCCATTCCTGACAACCGATAAATAGTCCTCTGAGCCCTTTTTTGCCGATATTATCCTCGATATAATTAATTAAATATTCGAAATAATGCAAATCCTCTCTGCCAGTCATGGACTTTAGCTGGTATCTCTCCACCTCCGGCAAAGTTTCCCAATAAACCTTAAAATTGTTTCTCCAATGTTGTTCTTTCACATTATCCCAGATAGATGTAGGCCCCTCTTTTTCAGCCAATTCAATTCTCTCCTTATCAACCCTATATGAGATTACATCTTGTAAACTATTGTGATACAAGTTCATTGGTGCTACAAAACACGAAATGGCAGCAGAAATTCATTAAGGATACAACTTACCAATAGACTGTTTCCGGTGCATCAAACCGAAGAAACGTTATATCGTTTCTCTGATTTCTTAGTAAAACAAAGGTTACTTCATCTAACGACATTACATTACCTTTAGTATGTGTTCCGCTTTCACCAGTGCCATTATACAACCACCCGGAACATAAGTAATTTTCATTTTTAAAAGAATCTCTCACATCAGGACGTTCAATATTAAGAGTTGCTCTGCCAACAAATTTCCCGTCACAATAAATCTTTGCTTCTTCTACTGCCCCTCTCTTTTTATCAACAGCCCATCCTGATATGATTAAATTACCTTCTGAGACCTGTATGCTGTCTATATTGCCTGTTGGTGGATCATTAGGCAGTAACCTATTCAGTGAAGAAACGTATCTCTTTGTGACAATAAAAACATCTTGACGACCCTCCAACTCCTTTTCCAAACAATAAAGATTCGTAATAGATTTTATTACAGCCCATTTTTCTATATCGCTTCTGCTTTTATTTGCTGAAAATATAAGAACTCCATCATCATCCAAGAGTGAATATAGGTGTTCCAGCGACTCTTCAAAATTATTTTCTCTCGGATCCGTCATTAAAGGGTTAATATAAACGATTATCTCAAATTTCTTCTTACTGTGGGTTTCTGAACTAAAACCATTTACTTTTAAATACTCTTTTTGAAAGCTGACGGCATTTATATTATTATCAAGAACAAATATTTTGTTTGGATCCATTTTGTAAACCAAAAACCTTGTAAGATAACCATATCCATTTTGATTAACAAGAATATCCCTTATAACATTAAAATCCTTACCGGCACAAGATAAGATTCTTTCAATACATCCGGTGATTTCAAAGCCAGCCTTAAAATAGTTATACGAAACCAGATCCTGAGCATATTTTTTTCCATAAAATTGATAAATGTAATCAGCAGGGTCTAAAGTTGAAACTATTGCCTCTTTGCCTTCCGAAACAATTTTTAAAAATGCCTTTGCGATTCGTTCCTCTCTTGACTCAAACCGGCTTAAATTTACAGGCGTGTGCCCCTTAATGCCCTCATAACCTATAAACTTTTTAACCTTATCCATAAAATCTTTGCCAAAGGAGTCCTCCCAACTCTGGCTCCAGTTAACCTTAGACCCATTAACACGGGACTCATGGTCATTAACTTTTTTGGCGGCAATCGCAAGAGCCTTTTCTATGCCTTCCAGAGTAGGTTCTGCCGGAACAAAATTAGTGGATATTTCTCTCAGAACGTCCGCTGTCTTGTTTGCGTACGTGTTGGTAACTACTATCATACCGGCTGCGCACATTTCAGTCGGCACAAGGCTGGGATGCGGACTATACATGAGACTAAGACCGAGATCAAAACCGGGAAGAAGTTCTTTGTATTCGTTAAGACTTACCTTTGGCAATAATTTTAGTTCAACATCGTTGCAGAGATGTATTTTTTGTGCGGCATTTACTGTGCCTATGCCATAAAATTCCCATTCATCATCGTCAAAATGACCGTCTCTTATTGCATTAGAAAGGGCTATCATGCCTGCCTCAAACAAGTTACGGGCCGCATGTGGCTCAGGCCGTGCATAAAAAAGGAGCTTTTTCGTTTTCCTCTCTTTAATATCCTTTTCTGAAACATCAAATTTAAGTATTGCGTTCTGAAAAGATACAGAACACTCTTCCCCTGATTTCGTGTCCTTGAAAAGACCTATCTTGTTTCTACGGTGATAGTCCCTTACCAACTCTGTGGAAAATATGGCGTAGTAAGGCAAATCGTAACTGGAATCGGCCAATAAATGTATGGTCCCCATCTCATAAAAAATAGGCTCGTATTCTTGGCTCAGGTATATAAATTTCTCGGAGTTCAACTGTTTTATAGCGTCATTGGCAACGTATGAGGACCACCAGCTTGTAGACAAAAAAACATCTTTCCCACTACATTCTATTGTTTCTTCCCTATCCCCGGCATAGATCACTTCAACAAAGTCAAAAAAATTCTCCAAGCCTTCATATTTTTTTATCTCAGATCTCCATTGCAAGGGTTCGAAACCACATTCATCTATAATGATTACTCGAACATTATATCCTTCTTTTATTAAATGGAGTACAAGATTAAATACGCTTATATATCCACCAAAAACATATTTAAAATCCATAATCCCTATCAATACATTCACCCTTCGCGGGCAATTGTTTGATATGCGAAGCTTTAAAGGGGCTATAATCCTTTTTATTGATGCCACATTAGGATGCTCCTCCGCCTTTTGAACTGTCTGGTTTGAGATATCTAAAGCACTTCGAGGATTCTCTGAACTTGTATCTTTCATATCCATATTTTTATCTCCACAAAACTGATCTTTAGCTATTCGCCTCGATCAATTATTTTATATAAATTATTTTTTAATTATATTCTTAACAAAAGCTCGTTGCGAAGAATCTTTGGGGAAAACAAAATCTATTACTTTGTGAAAGTAAGATATGAACTTCAATCCAATGCGAATAAAAGGATTATTTAAAACCATATCCTTCCTCGCAAGGTCGGCTTCATAGTTATTTAAAACCATATCCTTCCTCGCAAGGTCGGCTTCGAGATTATGAATGCTCTGTTCCATGCTAATCAACATGCTTTCAACATCCAGAACCCTTCGACCCATATCACTTAGTTTATTAATGTTTTCATCCTTCATCTTTATAGATTTTTCAAGATTCCATATGTATTGGTCTTTAACGTTAATAAAGCGTTCCAGATTAAAGATATGTTGTTTTTTATCCTCTATCTCATTTTTCAAACCCTCATTCTCTGTTTTAAAGTTTTCATTCTGGGCTATAGAACTTTCTATCTCATTTTTCAAACCCTCATTCTCTGTTTTTAAGTTTTCGATCATGTTTTCAAACACATTAATCTGTGCTTGATTGGTCGGCAATTCCAGATAAATCGGACCTGCTTCGGAACACATACGATCATACATTTCAAGAACTTCTTGTGGAACCTTGGCCGCGATCAGATCAGACTTCGTGAATCTGTTGTGTCTCAAATGTGTTGATATAGACTTGCATGCCTTTTCTATATTGTTTTCAGGAACCGACATATTAAGAAAATCCAATATGCGTTTCAACTCTCCATATGGATTATAAAAATAAGCATCATAATGTGTAATCAGCCTGTTTCCTGATGTTGTCGCATCAATTAGATGCCTGTTATAATCAAGCCACAAATTAAATCCAAAGGTATTGGAACTATACCCGCGCTTGTGCAAGGACTTGGCAACATCAAGAGGATTTCTCAAACATATTACAGTTTTCATTTCAGGGGAAAAAGTTTTCCAAAAAGGGATAGTAAGGCTGCTTCGTGGATCTTTCCAACCCCAATATTCATGCCCTTTGAACCCGTCTATGAGTCTTGCTGCTTTTTCCCTGGCGGAAGCCAATTCAGGGCTCTTTTCCCAGCCTTTTTGCAATGAAGGAGGCAAATCCCACCCTCCGGAAAATTTCGCAAATATTTCATCGTTTAATGCAACAAAATGTATGTTTTCCCAAAACCCTTCTGGGTTGTCTGAACTGGGTTGCATAAGGTCTTCCTGTTCACCCAAATAAAGACCGCACTGGGACAGTAGCCTTGCAACCATTGATGTGCCGGATCTATGCATCCCGGCTATGCAAACTGACATATAATCATCCCTTCCTTTTTAACGATGGAATAAAAGGTGTACCTTAACTATCTCGCAAGCTATTTCCAAAGAAATTTTCTTCAAATTCTCGATTGGAAGCAAAGTCAATAATCCCTGATTGCAATAATTTGCTTTCAGGAAATACCCTAAACATCACTGCGTCAACAATACGATCAAGGTATGTTTCTTCGCCATTTATTAGCCCAACCAGTCCTGCATTAAAAAAATAAACTCCCGAGGATAGAATACACCGAAATCTGAACTTAGGTTCTATTACCGTACCTTTCTCAATATATTCGATACCATCCCCCAACGAATGAGATAGAAGACCTCCCAACTCAAAACCGCTAACCGTCTTTATCATTGAGCCAAACCTAACCATGAACGCAGGATCGGTAAATATCACTCGGTATGTATATATATATTCATTTCCTCTTACCAGCACATTAACTTTTTTCCCTTCTAATGTTGTAATATGGGGGTTCTGGATATGAGCTCCGCGCGATAAGTAACATACTGTACTTTGAGATACAAGGGTGGGGTCAAATAATTCCACTTCGGTTGGTTTTGGAACTGCTTCAACAACATTATCTCTTTTTTCAACATCAAGATGGCCTTCATTAAAAACATTTGACTGATTTAAAGCCTTAATCTTTTCCCGCACTGTCGCAGCTTTCTCTCCACCGGCATATATGAGTTTATGATAATTTGAAACAACCATCTTAGGAGAGCCGCTGAGTATTAGTTCTCCGTCGTCAACTAAGATAGCCCAATTGCATAGCTCGACAATTGTTCCGGCAGAGTGAGAAACGAATAGGATAGTTCCACCATTTTCCCTTATCCTCTGGATACGCGAAAAACATTTTCGCTGAAAGGCTTCGTCTCCCACTGACAACGCCTCGTCCACAACCAAGATATCAGGTTCGAGACTAATTGCAACAGCAAAGGCCAGCCTTACGAACATCCCGCTTGAATACGTCTTTACGGGCTGATAAATGAAATCTCCTATATCTGCAAAAGATAACATATCATCGATTTTTTTGTCTATTTCTTCTTTGGTGTAACCTATTAAAACCCCGTTGAAATATATATTTTCTATTCCCGTGATTTCTGGGTTGAATCCCGCCCCAAGTTCAAGGAGAGCTGATATTTTGCCGTTTACCCCAGCGTTTCCACTTGATGGTGTTAAAACGCCCGTAATGAGCTTGAGGAGGGTCGACTTCCCTGATCCGTTCTTACCTATTATGCCAACCGTCTCTCCCTTTTTTATCTCAAAACTTACATCGTTCAACGCATAAAAGTCTTTATGATACTTTTTCCTAAACGGATGTAGTGACTCTTTTAGCCTACCAATCGGATTATCGTATAATTTATAGATTTTAGATAAGTTTTCTACTTTAATTGCAATGTCATTCATTTATAATACATCTCCAAAATGCGGTCTTAATTTTCTGAAGATGATAGCACCTAAAACAAAGGTAAATGAAGTAACTGTCCAAAAGTAAATAGTTAGATTCATATGTTCCCAAAACCATGCTTTATATATAAAACTATCCCTATAACCTTCGACAATGTAATATACAGGGTTTAGCTTGATTATCGGATGATATTTTTCAGGCATGATTTTAAGTGACCAAAAAATAGGCGTTAACCAGAACCCGAATTGAAGCAGCACAGCAATTATATGCCCCATGTCCTTCATAAATAGAATTACAGAAGATGTTATCCATGAAGAAGCTAAAATGAAGATTATTGCTGAAAAGAGATAATAGAACGCCTGAACATTGTATATATC
This sequence comes from Deltaproteobacteria bacterium, assembly GCA_030646755.1. GTDB lineage: Bacteria > Desulfobacterota > JAENJC01 > JAENJC01 > JAENJC01 > JAUSKU01. The sequence goes on along the minus strand of JAUSKU010000018.1, from coordinate 5,573 downwards.
AGGGGAGTATCCATAAAACCAGAACATTAGGAATAAAACGACGATAAAAAATATGTGAACAAATAAAGCAGATAATATCTTTACAACAGGGAGGATGCTGATTCTAAAGACCATTTTTTTTACTAGAAAGCTATTTTCAACAATAGAATTTGAGGCATTAGCTATGCTGTCGGAGAAGAAAAACCATGGAATCATACCGGTCATCAGCCAGAGTATAAAGGGGTAGTTATCAACAGGCATCGATTTAAAACCGGCTTGAAAGACAAACCAGAATATCAATATAGTAATGGCTGGGTTCACAAATGCCCAAAGGAGTCCCAAATATGACCCCAGGTACTTTGACTTAAAATCCCTTTTAGTTAATTCAAGGATTATTTTTCTACTCTTAAACAGGTCGAGCAAAAAATAATAAAATTGTGTAAATATATTCATTTTCTTTCCTTAGCTCACTCTCTTCATAACCCGTGCTAATATAAATCCCCTCCACTTGTTCAGCAGGAAGATGCAGGGGCGAAAGAACGGCAGTCCATCCTGTTATCTAAATACTCTCTCAGTGCCTCCTGCCAGGGCCTGAAAATAAAACCATTGTCTCTTTCTATTTTTTCGCAGTTCAAAACAGAATTAGCAGGCCTTATAGCAGGTCTTGCAATCTCCTCAGTTGTTATTGGTATAGCCCTTTTATCTATTTTTTGTTGAGGATTTCAAGATAGTCTTTTTGCGTTATAACCCTGCTCCTGTCTGAATGGCCATTTTCAGAAAAGGAGAATTTATTCCCTCTGTCACAATGATATCTACCTTTTTAATCTTGTCAGGTTTTAACCTGACAACCTGTGGCGCTCATGGAAGCATTAATTCCCATAACTCAATTCCTTAATCAAGCCACTGGCAGGCCGATTCTGATCTGTTCTTCTCGTCCTCACGCTCCTGATAAGGGTTTCAGATTAGCACTTTTGCGAAACCCTGTCAATGGACGATCTTGTAGATCTTGTAGAAGTTGTGTAAGATTGTACTGGTAAGGGTTGAGTGAAAAGCCGGCAAGCAGTCATCATGAAATATCTATTTCCTCTCTTACTTTAAAACCTACACTGCTCTGGAAAGGAAGGATGGTGCAGTCATCACTTTATCTACTCATATAGTTCTTTTCATAATATTTCAGGTACTCGCCACTTTTTATCCCCTGCCACCACTCCCTGTTTTCAAGGAACCAGTCTATGGTTTCCTTAAGCCCTTGCTCAAATGTATATTTCGGGGTCCATCCGAGATCTTTCTTTATTTTTGAGGAATCAATGGCATACCTCCTGTCATGGCCCGGCCTGTCTTTGATAAATTTAATTAAAGATCTTGTAGGGGCAGTCCCTTGTGGCTGCCCAGGTACTTTAAGCCTTTCATCGAGGATATCGCAGATGAGGTTGACAATGTCAATATTCTTCCACTCGTTGTTTCCGCCGATGTTATATACCTCCCCTGTCTTCCCCTTGTGAAGGACTGCGTCTATAGCACTGCAGTGGTCTTCTACATGCAGCCAGTCCCGTACGTTCTGGCCATCGCCGTAAACCGGAAGGGACTTTCCTTCCAGAGCATTTGTTATAATGAGGGGTATAAGTTTTTCAGGGAAATGATATGGGCCGTAATTATTGGAGCATCTCGTTATGATCCCGGGGAAGCCAAAGGTTTCAAAGTATGCCCTGACCATAAGGTCGGCCCCTGTCTTGCTGGCAGAATAGGGAGAATTGGGTGCGAGAGGTGTCTCCTCGGTGAAATATCCAGTGGGACCAAGGGAACCATATACCTCGTCGGTGGAGACCTGGATAAACCGGTGGCCAGGGGTCGCCCAGGCCTTCCTGGCAGCATCCAGAAGGACCTGGGTTCCGAGGACGTTGGTCTTAACAAATGATGCCGGGTCTTCGATGCTCCTGTCCACATGGGACTCAGCGGCAAAATTAATTATGGTGGTCAGTGGCTCGCGACAGGTGGCCGGATGAGTCCCTTCAAGTAGTGAGGCGATTAGTTTTCCATCAAGGATATCTCCCTGCACAAACGTGTAGTCAGTGTTCCCCTCAACCTCTTTCAGATTTTCAAGGTTCCCTGCATATGTCAGTTTGTCCAGGTTTACGATCTTGTATCCGGGATACTTTTTCAGAATGTATCTTACAAAGTTTGAACCTATGAAACCGGCGCCGCCTGTAACAAGAATTTTCATTGTACACCTCTCTATTATTCATCCACCTTAAACGGAGAATCTGCATCGTCCTCGTGCCTTATCTCATCTATCTTGGAGCGCTTCCCTTCACCCATGAAGAGCCTGTTCGGAAAGTTCATCACTGCCCCATCCTTTGAACCAATGTTCTTGTAAGCGTGGACCACCCCTTCAGGGATTATGACCGATGCAGGGTTGTCCTCGCCAGCGAAAAGGACCATCTTGTTTCCGAAGGTGCTGGAACCTCTCCTGTTATCCCACAATACCAGTTTGAAATTGGACGGGCCTATGAAGCAGAAATAGTCTGTCTGCTCCTCATGCTCATGAGGGCCTCTGACAACGCCGGGAAGGGTAAAGGATATGTATGACATCACAGGCATAACTGTCTTTGAGTTCAGTTCATCCTCCCGGAACAATTCAGCCAGCCATCCCCGGTCATCCAGGAATTTTTTGATCGGCTTAATTACTACGCCTTCTATTGGACCTTTTTTGAACATCTGTAACTCCTTTTTATCCGCAGATTTAGCAGATTCCCAAAAGTAGGCGCTTCTAAGCGACGCAGATTAAAACAGGTTTTAAAAATCTGTGCAATCTGTGGATGCTTTTTATGGTTTAGAACTCCACTACCGAATCATCTCCTATGGATAGCCTGTGGGCATGATGCTTTTTAGTGTTCTTTATCACCTTTGCTCCGCGTCCGAGAAGGCTGTCTTCAAGGCGGTCTATCATGTTTACCTCGCATCCCTCCATCAAGACGCAGTGTTCAAGTGCTGAGTTTATAATAACCGAGTTATCGCCAATGCTGCTGTAAGGGCCTACAAATGAATTTTCTATGCGGCAGTTTTCCCCGATGACTACGGGCCCCCTTATGGTGCTGTGTATAACCTTTGCCCCTTTCCCTATCCTGACCCTTCCGGAGATATCGGAGTTTGCATCTACTTCGCCTTTTATTTCTCTCTTTACCACCTCATCAAGAACAACGGTGTTTGCTGCCAGGAGGTCGTCCTTCTTCCCGGTGTCGAGCCACCATGCCTCAAGTAGATGGCTGTGGACCTTTTTCCCTTTTTCTACCAACCTTTGGATGGCATCTGTTATCTCTAATTCTCCTCTTAGGGAAGGTTTTATCTCATCAATGGCCTTGTGTATCTCGGTTGAAAAAAGATAGACTCCGACAAGGGCAAGGTTTGACTTTGGCTCCTTAGGCTTTTCCACAAGCCTGACGATATTCCCATCCTTGTCAATCTCTGCCACACCGAAGCTTGAAGGGTTGTCAACCGGTTTTAAAAGTATAACTGCATCCGGCCTATTTTTCTGGAATGAATTAATCAGCTCTGTTATGTCGCCGCCTATGAGGTTGTCTCCGAGGTACATGACAAAGGGAGAATCGCCGAGGAATGGTCTTGCCGTCTTTACCGCATGGGCCAGGCCTGAAGGCCTTTCCTGGAGTATATACTCAACCTTTACACCCCATCTTTCACCGCCTCCAACGGCCCTCCTGACCTCATCCCCTGTCTCAGGCGAGATGATTATCCCTATTTCTGTTATCCCTGCCTTTACGATATTTTCAATGACATAGAAGAGAATAGGTTTGTTGGCCACAGGGACCAACTGTTTGGCCGATGTGTGTGTAAGAGGCCTTAGCCTCGTCCCCTTGCCGCCACTTAGAATAAGACCTTTCATAATCACTTTGACCTCACAGTATTAAAGTTTGTTTAAGCCAATATTTTTATGACCTATTTTATTACAACCGCCATAAACGCAAGCCTGCGCCCCTTACAGCCTCCTGATTATAAACACCTTTGACATCAAGCAGTACCGGAACCTTTCCCATTAGTCCCGCCAGTTGCCTTGGTGCAAGGTCCCTGAAAGCTTGATGAGCAACAGCTACAACAACTGCCGCCGCAGGCTTCAACTCATCCATCGCAATAAGGGAGATGCCATATTCATGCACGGCCTCCTCATGATCAGCTAGGGGGTCATGGACCTGGACATTAATACCGTAGTCCTGCAGTTCCAGGATGATGTCAATCACTTTTGAGTTGCGCAGATCCGGGCAGTCTTCCTTGAAGGTGAGACCCAAGACTGTTACTGTTGAGCCAAGTATGTTATGGCCGGCGTGGATCATTTCCTTGACGGTCCGCTGGGCGATGAACTTACCCATGCCGTCGTTGATACGTCGGCCGGCCAGGATTACCTGGGGGATATATCCGATTTTTTCAGCCTTATGGGTCAGATAATATGGGTCTACACCGATACAGTGGCCTCCCACAAGCCCCGGCTTAAATTTAAGGAAATTCCATTTGGAGCCGGCCGCCTCCAGCACATCGTTCGTATCTATCCCCAGCTTGTCGAAGATGATCGCCAGTTCGTTCATAAGGGCGATATTGAGGTCCCTCTGAGTATTCTCGATCACCTTAGCTGCCTCGGCAACCTTGATGCTTGATGCACGATGAACCCCCGCAGTCACTACCGATTCGTAAACGGTTGCAATAATATCCAGTGCTTCTTCATCCTGGCCAGAGACCACCTTTTTTATCTTTGTAAATGTGTGTTCCTTGTCTCCGGGATTGATCCTCTCCGGGCTATACCCTACCTTAAAGTCAGCGCCGCACCTTAAACCGGAAACCCCCTCCAGAACAGGCACGCACTCTTCCTCGGTTACCCCTGGATAAACAGTGGATTCAAAAACAACTATATCTCCCTTTTTAAGGGCCTTCCCTACAGTCTCTGATGCCTTCAGAAGAGGTGTCAGATCAGGCTGGTTTGCATCATCAACAGGGGTTGGTACAGCAACGATATGAAAGTCGGCAAGTTTCAGCTCTTCGATCTTGTCAGTAAAGAGGATGTCCGCAGACTTCAGTTCATCAGGTGCAACCTCACCTGTGTGGTCATGTCCTGTCAAGAGTTCCTTTATGCGCTTGCTGTTGATGTCAAACCCGATGGTCTTGCCAGCCTTACCAAAGGCCACAGCAACCGGCAGCCCGACATACCCTAAACCTACGACAGAAACGATTCTTTTCTTATCCAGCATCTAAATCTAACCGCACTTTCTTATAGAAGATTTTTCTTTTATGGTTTCCAAATAAAAACAGATTCCCGATTCAACCTTCGGGAATGAGAACCGAGATAGTCTACGGATGAGAACAATTTAGCAGTTATGTAACGTTATTGTCAATAGATAATGGATGCCACACTGGGACGCCACACAATCTACGCGGGCATGAAGTCACCATGTGTCCTTAAAATAGACATTCCCCTCTCAAAAGCGCAAAAACCCCTCTTGGATAAAGGGTTTCAGTGAGGTATACTCCTCACCAGTTAGGTGAAACCACAATATCACAAAGAGGGGGTAGAAAGATGATACAACAAACCTTGA
>JAUSKU010000002.1 GCA_030646755.1 Deltaproteobacteria bacterium | reverse complement strand
CAAGGTTTGTTGTATCATCTTTCTACCCCCTCTTTGTGATATTGTGGTTTCACCTAACTGGTGAGGAGTATACCTCACTGAAACCCTTTATCCAAGAGGGGTTTTTGCGCTTTTGAGAGGGGAATGTCTATTTTAAGGATCTGCTCCAGGATTTATACCGGGGAATAGATAACCTATTGAAAGATAAGGAATGATGAGACAAGATAAACTGTACGTGTAGTTTCTCAAAAAGCCTGATAAAATAGAATCATTCGATGGATAACTGAAACAAATAAGGTCTAAATATGAATTTGGCATTCGACAGTAAATCAATTGAGAGACTTTACGGTGACACCTTTGTAGAGGGGAACAGGGTAGAACTTCTCTCAAAGGGGAAAGAGTCCTTTGCTGCCATATTCAAAGGTATAGAGGAGGCGAAACTCTTTATCTGTCTTCATTTCTACATATTCCGGAATGACGAGACAGGGAGAAAGATGGCTGATGCACTCAAAGCAAAGGCAAGGGAAGGAGTCAAGGTATATATTCTCTATGACCACTTTGGATCCATAGGCACCCCAAGGGCCTTCTGGGACGACCTGTTGAAAGCTGGGATACATATAAGGGCGTCCAGACCCTTCAAGTGGTCTGAACCACTCCGCTATATCCGCAGGGACCATAGGAAACTGATAATAACCGACGGGATCCGGGCCTTTACCGGAGGGCTCAATATAGCGAACGAATACAGGGGATTCCATCTCAGGATAAAAAGGTCGGGCTGGAGGGACACAGGGGTCATCCTTGAGGGCCCGGTAGCCTGTTCTTTATTCCAGATATTTCAAAAGACGTGGCATGCGTGGGGAGGTAAAGCCATACCGGCCATAGACCTGCCGACATTTCCGGCAACCCATTGCCATTCCGGGTTTTGCCTCCCGGTCATCCCCATCTTTGCCTCTTCCTCCAAGGGGAGGAGAAGGATGAGAAAACTTCTTTATTACAGCATCAACAACTCAAAGGAGAGCATCCTCCTGACAACAGCCTACTTCACGCCAAGCAGGAGGATGATAGATTCCCTGGAGGATGCGGTGAAGAGAGGGGTGGAGGTAAAGCTGCTCCTCCCCGGGAAGAGCGATGTCCCAGCCGCTTACCATACAGGCAGGGCATTCTTCACAAGGCTCCTGCGGGCCGGGGTAAAGATATACACCTATCAGGGCCAGGTCTTGCACGCGAAGAGCTATGTATTTGATGGATGCTGGAGCATAGTCGGCTCCGCCAACCTGGATTTCCAGTCCCTGAGATGGAACGATGAAGGAAACGTGGGGATACTGGATCAAGGCTTCGGGAGGAGAATGACGGAAATGTTTGAAGAAGACCTCACCCATTCCATCGAGATAAAAGAGGACGTATGGTCTCAGCGCCCTATTTTTGAGAGGTTTAAGGAGCAGTTCTTCGTGTTGTTCAGGAGGAGGCTGTAACGAGCCTTACCTCCCTCCAAACTTGGCCTTCAACGCCGCCAGTTGATCTTCCATGCTCTTCGGCCCAGCCGGTTTCTGGATCTCTTTTCTTTCAACATTTTTGGCCGGTTTCTTAGCCCCTGAATCAGCGGGAGCAAGAAGGGCCTTCCTCGACAGCGATATCCTCTTCATCGGCACATCCACTGAAAGGACCTTTACCTTCACCACCTCTCCAACCTTCACAGCCTCTTTCGGGTCTTTTATGTATCTGTTGGAAAGCTCAGAAAGATGGATAAGGCCGTCCTGATGGACCCCTATATCTACAAAGGCCCCGAAGTTGGCCACGTTGGTCACGACCCCTTCAAGGACCATTCCTTCCGTGAGGTCAGTTATCTCCTTGACGTCCTCCCTGAATGTCGCGGCAACAAACCTGTCCCGCGGGTCTCTTCCCGGCTTTAAAAGTTCTTCCTTTATATCGGAGAGGGTATAGACCCCTGCCCTATCGTCAACAAAGCGGTTAATGTCAAGGGACTGGACCAGTTTCACGTTCTCTATAAGCTCTGCCACCTTCACCTCAAGGGATGACGCCATCTTTTCCACAACAGGATACGATTCCGGGTGCACGGCAGTGCCGTCGAGGGGATTATCTCCGCCCTTGATCCTCAGGAACCCTGCTGCCTGCTGGAATGTCTTCTCTCCAAACCCGGATACACTCATAAGCTCCTTCCTGGATCGGAATCTACCCTTCTCTTCTCGGTACTTCACGACCTTCTTCGCCACCGACTCGTTTATCCCGGCCACATATCTTAAAAGAGCATAAGATGCGGTATTCAGGTCCACTCCCACCCTGTTGACACAGGACTCAACTGTCCCGTCCAGCCCATCCTTGAGCTTCTTCTGGTCCACATCATGCTGGTACTGTCCCACACCTACAGATTTTGGATCTATCTTCACCAGCTCTGCCAGAGGGTCCTGGAGCCTCCGGGCAATAGATATGGCCCCCCGGACTGTAAGGTCCAGGTCCGGGAACTCCTCCCTCGCTATATCAGATGCGGAGTATACCGATGCCCCGGCCTCATTCACCACTGCGCAGAAGACCCCCTCCACCTTATTATCCCTGAGCATCCCCCTGACAAAGGACTCAGTCTCCCTGGAGCCGGTTCCATTCCCTATGGCTATGGCACTGATTTTATACTTCTTAATAATCAACATCAGGCTCTTTGTAGAGCCTGCAATATCGTTCCTCGGCTCTGTTGGATATATGGTAGTGTTTTCGAGAAGCTTCCCTGTGTCACTGACGACTGCCACCTTGCATCCAGTCCTCATTCCTGGGTCTATCCCGATCACGGAGATTGGGCCTGCCGGGGGTGAGAGCAGGAGGTTCTTCATGTTCTCCTCGAACACCTTTATCGCCTCCTCGTCTGCTTTATTTTTGAGAGCAAGGCGCACCTCGGTCTGGATAGCAGGGTTTAGGAGTCTTGAATAACTGTCTTTCACGGCTTTTTCCAGATATGGCGCAAATAGAGATCTGCCGTCCTTTATAACCTGCTTTTGCAGATATCCAAGGGCCTTAGCCTCGTCCATCTCGATGGAAAATGCCAGCACCTCCTCCTCTGCGCCGCGGCGGATCGCCAGCATCCTGTGGGAAGGTATGGCAGATACGGGCTCCTTGAAGTCGTAGTACATATCAAACTTTGTCTTCTCCCCTTCCTTACCCTTCAGCACCCTTGACGAGACCACGCCGTCCCTGAGCATCATCTCGCGCAACGCCTTCCTGAAGTCGGCATTCTCCGATACCCATTCGGCAATAATATGGAGGGCACCTTCCAAGGCCTCTTCTGCTCTTGCGACACCCTTCTCCTGGTTTATAAACTCAGCAGCGAAGGCCTCTATGGTCTTCTCACCTGGGACCTGCTCGTAGATAAACATGGCAAGGGGCTCAAGACCCTTTTCAATGGCCACAGTAGCCTTGGTCTTCCTCTTCGGCTTGAATGGAAGGTACAAGTCCTCCAGCTCGGTCTTCTCGTAGCAGGCATCTATCCTTGCCTTAAGCTCAGGCGTCAGCTTGCTCTGCTCCTCTATCGACTTGAGAATAGTTACCTTCCTATCTATAAGCTCCTTGTAATAGACCCTCTTCTCGTCTATATCCCTTATCTGCACCTCATCCAGGTTCCCGGTAGCCTCCTTACGATACCTGGCGATAAAAGGGACGGTCCCGCCCTCTTCCAGCAAAGTAAGGGTCTCAATCGCCTGACGCTGGGTAACGCCTATCTCCCCGGCTATTCTTTTCACTATCACTGCATTTTCAGAAATCACGTTATCGCTCATTATTACAATCTCCATTTAGCATTATTGTTTACTCTCAAAAGTCCAGAGGAACAATAAGGTAAGGCATTTTGTGGTCGAAATCAATATCTTTCTAAGGATGCTGGGAAAGATGAGGAAGATGGTTTTATAATAAATTAAATGCTATAGTTTTTATCTAATATGATAAAGGACCCAACAACCAAGCGTTTTCGGCAGGTCTACATTGAGATTACCAACAGGTGCAATCTGACATGCTCCTTTTGCCCAAGAACCGGAAGGCCTCTTGCCGACATGGAACCGGCATTATTCGCCAGGATTGCAGAGGAGGTAAAACCCCTCACAGAGCAGGTCTATCTCCATGTCATGGGCGAGCCTCTCATGCACCCAAACTTTTCAGACCTGATACAAATCTGTGCTTATAAGGCGTTGCCTGTGGCAATCACGACTAACGGCAGCATGCTCAATACGGATTCAGCCAAAAGCCTCCTCGTTCCCATCGTCCGCCGGATAAACATCTCCCTGGATGCCTTGGGCACTGGGGACAAAGATAAGTTTGATCAGATTATTGCCTTTACCAGGCTGGCCTTTGAGCAACGGCCTGATCTGTATATCAACTACCGGCTGTGGAATCTGGCCTTTTCTTCTGAAGGATTGGATTCGGAAAGTAACCGGCTGATTTGCAGAAGGATTGAAGATGCCTTCGGCATAACCATCCCTCCCCAAGGGCACTCATCAGGGCGCAAAAGCCTACACATGCTGAACCGCCTCTACCTGCACCTGGATACCCGCTTTAACTGGCCGGGAGAAGTTGAATCAGGCATCCAAAATACCAACGGGTTCTGCCATGCCCTGAGCAGCCATTTTGCCATCCTTGTGGATGGGACAGTTGTGCCGTGCTGCCTGGACCACAACGGCGTCACTGCCCTTGGTAACTGCCGGGAGCAATCCCTGAACTCCATCCTCGAAAGTCCGCGAGCCACTGCCATGGTCAAAGGTTTCAGCGAAGGACGGCTCATAGAGCCACTGTGTCAACAGTGTACCTTCATCTCCCGCTTCGCCTCGCGGGCAAAAAGAACGAAAGAGCACAGAACCATCATATCTTGAGAATTCTTTAGCAGACTCCGCATCTGTGACACTTCGGCGGGTTGCACGGAGGGGTAAACTGGCCTTTTAAGGCCCTTTCGTATTCCTTCCAGAGGTAGCTCTTTTCTATCCCGTGGTCTATGAAGTCCCAGGGGAGTATCTCATCCTTCTCCCTTATCCGGTAAACATAGAAGTCTGTATCCACCGGAGAATCCTTGATCCCCCTGCTCCAGCTTCCAGAATCAAGGGCAGCCCTTATTATATCCCCTACCCGCCTGTCCCCCCTTGAAAGCAGGGCTTGGACATATGAATCCTTCGGGTTCTCATGGTTGACCTCTATGTTCCCCTCTTTTTTTAGGGACTCCTTTATATATTTCAGCTTATTGCTCAAAGACTTCACATCTTCCATGGGTGACCACTGGAATGGTGTCCAGGGCTTGGGAATAAAAGGGTTTATGCTGAGTGTAATTGTCCCAATCCTCCCTGCCTCTTTTGTTAACACCAAGACATCTTTCTTTATCCTCTTTGCAAGTTTCACGATACCTTCTATATCTTCATCCGTCTCAGTGGGTAAACCTATAAGGAAGTATAGTTTTGCGTTCAGTATCCCTCTGGAGATCGCCATCTCCACCGATTTCAGGATGTCATCCTCAGAGATACCCTTGTTTATGACATTCCTGAGGCGCTCTGTCCCTGCCTCAGGGGCAAAGGTCATGGTCTTGTGTCCGCTCTCCTTTAATGCATCTACGAGTTCATCAGTAGTGGAATCCATTCGGAGGGAGGAAACCGAAACCTTCTTCCCTTTTGCAATAAGAGGTGCGCAGAGGGAGTTGATAAACGGATAGTCGGAAACCGCTGCGCTTACCAGACCAACCTTCACCCCCCCTTTCGTCCCCCCCTTGCTAAGGGGGGGATTGAGGGGGGGTGCCTCCAATGACTCCAATATCTTCTTTGGATTTCTTATCCTTGGAGGGAGGTATATGAACCCCGCGGTGCAGAACCTGCATCCCCGTCCGCAGCCCCTGCTTATCTCCACCAAGTGCATTCCTGAAAACTCCGTTTCAGGCGTAAATATCCTTGATATTGTCGGGGCGCTGTCTATGTCCCTGATCCATCTCCTCTTTACCCTTCTCGGTGCTTTTACTTTAGGAAGGAAAGAGTCTATCTCTCCGTTTTCCTTGTAGGTCACCTGATAGAATGAAGGGACGTACGCGCCTTCCACTTTGGACAAGCTGGAGAGGAGTTCTTTTTTGTCTCCATTGCTGTTCTTTATAAATCTGTCGATAAACTCATTGACAACCTCTTCGCCCTCGCCAATCAGGAACAGGTCGATAAAATCCGCCATAGGCTCAGGGTTCAGGAAGGATGTAACGCCGCCGGAAATGACGAGGGGATAATTCTCACCCCTGTCTTTCGCAAGTAATGGGATCGCTCCCATCTGAAGTATCTTCAGTGCATTCAGATAGTCGTTTTCAAACGGAATGGAAAAGGCGATGATGTCAAACTCCCTGAGGAGCCTCTGGGATTCCAGCGAAAATATCGGTGTGCCAGTCCTCTGATATTCATCCATATCCTCCCTGTCAGGCAGGAAGACCCTCTCGCAAAGGGTGTCCTCTCTCTGGTTCAGCAGATGATAGACCTGCTGGAATCCGAGGTTAGACATACCGACATAATAGGTGTTGGGATAGATCAGGGCAACAGTGACCTTCCGGCCCCAGCGCTTTATGATCGTCCCATTTTCTGAGGAAAGGCGATTAGCGGCTTTTTCTTTAAGCTTTCTGGACATTATCTTATAAATGTAAATGGGACAACCGTCCCATTTTCCCATTCTTCTTAATGATGGGCACAGGCCATAGATGCAACAGGGACACTGACTCTCTTTGTTATCTCTCTATCCCCTTCCTCAAGGATATTGCCGATCCGCTCCAGTGTATGACCATCAAGGTATTTCTCTCCGCACTGGACACATACCCCAGCACATACATCTTCAAAAAAGATCGGTTTTTTATCTTTCGTATACATGACAAAAGACACATCCTTTTCAACAATATCTCCTCCACATTCGAAGCATCTCATTTTATTTTCCTCCTTTCAGGCGTCTCCCATTCCTCTTTATCAGGTTCATAAATAGTTATAATCCATAGATACTCTTCAGATATACCACAAACAATATGCAGATCCCTTCCAGTGTTCGTCCTGCCCCATACAAGGCAACTATGCCCTCGCTTATCATCAGGATAGTTTTCAACAAGTCTGCCGTCAAGGAGCGCAGTCTTTATATCCTCAGGCATTATACCTCTTTCATTCATTCTCTCGATAGCATGCAATTTTGCCTGATAGAAATTGCTTTTTACTTTACCTTTAATAAATTTCAGTATCTCCGATTCCGTCACATCTAAACCTCTTTAGCAGCATTAGCCAATTATTGGTGGGCGCAGCCCACCCTACCTTACCACAATGTCATTCCCGAATGCTTTTATCGGGAGTCCAGCGGTAAAATAGAACCGTCCCATTTTTCCATTCTCAAGCAGCAAATGGGACTTCAGCCGTTGCGCCGGTTGCCTCATTTATCACAAGCAACTTCCCATCGTCCTCCTCACGCAACTGCTCATTTGCATTCAAAAGCTCTATTCCATAGACTGTGCCATCCGGCGCTATATCAACATTAAGTTCATCACTTATCTTTATTGTTTCAACCTCTGCACGTTTCTCATGCATACGCAAATAAGCTATGTTGTATCTTGGATCATACGTTAGCCTCATCAGTTTTCCTCCTTAGTTGCACCTCTGTCAACAAGCCGCTCTTCAGCATGAATGTGAAATTTTATCATAGGCAGTTTTACGTTATCCTGCAAAATCGTTGGGTGCGGCAGTTTTGTAGGGTGCGTTTTACGCACCGATTATTTCGGTTCATCAAAGGCAAATGGTGCATGGAATGCACCCTACTCCCCTTATAAAGTTCCCCCCCCCCTTAAATTAAGAGGGGGCCAGGGGGCGTTATGCTTTATCGGTGGGCACAGCCCACCCTACCGGGCTAATAGAAATTAGGAAGTGTCCCAATACTGTTCGGTATGCTTCCTGCTGCCCTGTCTTTACCCGTTAGAATATTGTTATCGTTGAAAAAAACTCTGTACATTTTCACATACTTATGTTAATGATTGCCCATAATAATGGCCAAAGGGAGAAAGAAAAAAG